>JAJQEE010000201.1:5417-16576 GCA_021201865.1 Tannerellaceae bacterium
CCCAGCGATTCCTCTTCCAGATGAATCTCCACCCGGAATCTTCGCTCTAACACTTTTATAATATTTTTCAGCTTTTCCCCTGTAAATACAAATTCTCCGTTGATCCAACCACAAATGAGATCTGCATTTATATCCCGGTTCCATACGATCCCATATTCTTTGGAATAACTTAACTGCTGATCAGGTGACAGAATAATCTCCTTCTCATCAACACTCACACTCACCCAACCTTCTGCCAGTGTGACCGAACTAACTTCATTCTCATAGGAACGGAAATTGAATCTGGTCCCCAACACCTTTATCTGCATATACCGCCCATTCACGATAAAAGGGGAGAAGCGGTCGGACTCCACTTCAAAATAACCTTCCCCATCTAACTCCACCATCCGTTCCTTATCTGAAAAAACAGTGGGATAAGTTAATATGGAACCGGCATTTAACCAGACTTTAGTCCCGTCTGATAAATGAACGATTGAAGTCTGGCCTACCGGAACCTCCACTTTATTCACCGAGACAATCGGATCTTCTGTCTTTATATGGAAAAACCAAAGAGAAGAAGTGATGAGAAGAGCAATCACTGATACATATTTAATCCATAAGGAGAAAGAGCGGAAGTGGGTCCTCCTTTTTTCTTTTCCACGGATATCCTGCCATACATTGTTATAGGCCCGCTGTAACACGACCGGGTCCGAATGATAAGCGATCTCTTTTATATCCCATATACGTTCCAATTCAAAAAGCCGGCTGGCATGCCGGGGATCTTCAGCTATCCAGTGTTGTAATTCTTTCAGTTCTTCGCCTGTACACTGACGGGATACATATTTAATTAAAAGGTCTTCGTGCATTTTTTCCTGTATCATATAGAGAAGACAACTACAGGAACATAAACTACGTATTGAAAAAGAAAAAAATATCGATTAAATGTTACAGAACATACAAAGGAGAAGAAAAAGATCTTTCAGGTCTTCTCTTAAAAACAGGATAGCCTGTCTGACATATCCTTCCACTGTCCGATGAGAAATATTCATTGTTTTTGCAATCTCTTTATGAGACAGATCATGCATATAATATAATCGAAAAGCCTGTGCACATTTAGGAGGTAGTTGATCCACAGAAGATTCTATTACTTCCCAAAGATCTCGGGTGACCACTTTCTTAAAAAGATCATTCGTATCTGTATTTTCAGCCATAAACCGCATCCTTTCTTCTGCAATGTGTACCTGAGCCTCATATTCCTGTTCCACCATCTGATGCTTCAGGTAATTAAGACAACCATTCTGTGTACTCCGGTATAAATAAGAAAGAACGGAACGGATCTCTATTGTATGTTTCTTTTCCCAGTAATTTACAAAAACATCCTGAACTATATCCTTAGCTACATACCGGTCTACAAAACGACAAGCTAATGCCATTAACCGGGGATAAAGAGACTCAAATATTTCTTTGAATATTTCCTCCTGAGGATGTATAGATTGTATGTCAGAATCTTTTTTCACAGTGCATGGATTTTATCGGGGCGGCAAAGTAATTATTTATTTTCACATCCGGATCTTATTTCAAAAAAATCTCCTTTGTATGTTATAAAACACCCCTTCAGGTGTCTATTATATAAAAGAGTATTTTTCTTATGAAAAGAAAAAATAAAAGCGGAATTTAAAATTTTATTTCAAACAGATTGAGTCTCAACTTACGATTTGAAAGTCATGTTTTAAAACATATATAAATCAAAAAGTAAACATTAGTTAATAAGATCATTTTAACTAACATTTTGTCAGAAAATATTTTTATATACATAAAATATACATTAATTTTGTATCATATTGATAGAATAACCATAAATATTTAATAGTATGAAAACGTTAGGTATAGTAAAAAAACATGTGGATGGTCATTGCTTTTGTTACATGTAGCACAATGGCCTATGGTATTTCTCCTAAAAATTATATCTATGACACAAAAGAGGAGAATGGGAAAATGGTATCCAAGGTAGTTTATCTGGAAGATCAAGGCATTCTGGATAAGCAGGTTATGTATGAATTTTCTTACAATGAAGATGGAAAAGTAGCTGAAAAAAGGCATTCCGATGGAATAAAAAAGGAAATGAATGGGAGCCCTATTTCCTGATCACTTATACTTATCAGAACGGATCAGATGAAATACAATCTGTATATGGAATGTGGGATAAAAAGAAAAAAGATTACAGTTTCAATGTACAGACACTCAATTTCCCGGTTTCCAATTACGATGATATTTTTTCATAAATAAAAATTATAATCATAGACACATTTAAGTAGCGCAATATTGCAGATGTGAAATCTCCATATTGCGCTACTTTCATTTTATAAGTTCATCTTATCAATCAGTTTACTTTTGATAATCCTTCCAGATTTTTAGCAATTTCTTCATCCGATAATTGATAATTGGTCAGATCGCCGGCAATATATTGATCATACGCTGTCATATCAATTAATCCATGGCCAGACAGATTGAAAAGGATAGTACGTTGTTTTCCTTCCAGCTTTGCCTGATTAGCTTCGTTAATTGCTGCGGCAATCGCATGGGAAGATTCCGGGGCGGGAATAATTCCTTCTGCCTGGGCAAACAAAGTAGCCGCTTCAAATGTATCCAGTTGTTCAATGTCCACCGCTTCCACAAAACCATCTTTTCTCAATTGGCTTACAATAGATCCGGCACCATGATACCGTAACCCTCCTGCATGGATATGAGCCGGGGCAAAGCTATGGCCTAATGTATACATAGGAATTAGAGGAGTGTATCCTGCCTCATCTCCAAAATCATACATCAATTGTCCACGTGTTAGTTTAGGACAACAGGCTGGCTCTGCCGCAACAATCCGGATATCCTTTCCTTCATTTAATTTATGTCGCAGGAACGGGAATGAAATTCCGGAGAAGTTGGAGCCTCCTCCAAAACATCCGATCACTACATCCGGATATTCACCTGCCATTTCCATCTGCTTTTCTGCTTCCAGCCCAATAACTGTCTGATGGAGCATCACGTGATTCAATACACTTCCTAAGGTGTATTTACAGTTTGGAGTTTGTAATGCCAGTTCAACAGCTTCAGAGATGGCAGTTCCCAAACTTCCCTGATAGTTCGGATTTTCCGTCAGGATCTGGCGTCCGGCCTTTGTGCTCATACTGGGGGAAGCGATCACCTGTGCTCCAAATGTCTGCATAATCGAGCGACGGTAGGGTTTTTGGTGGTAACTGATCTTTACCATATAGACAGCCAGTTCCAGACCAAATGCTTTCGCAGCATAGGACAAAGCAGCTCCCCATTGTCCGGCACCTGTTTCAGTAGTAATATTAGTTAACCCCTGTTCTTTACAATAGTAGGCCTGGGCAATCGCAGAATTC
Organism: Tannerellaceae bacterium; assembly: GCA_021201865.1. GTDB lineage: Bacteria > Bacteroidota > Bacteroidia > Bacteroidales > Tannerellaceae > UBA4116. The sequence goes on from JAJQEE010000201.1 coordinate 8,798, forward strand.
AGTTTATGGGAACCAACCGGACTGACACTTTCATTTTTGAAATAAATATGAGCCGGGGTATCCAATGCTTTTTCCAAACCATAAGCTCTCACTAACGGAGTCGGACGATATATTTTATAAAGATCACGAACCTCTTCCGGAATCTCGATCCACGGGTCTGTCTGGTTCATTTCCTGATCCGCCAGTTTTTCCGCAAATAAAGGATAAAAATCTTTTGCCGTAATAGGCTCCTTTGTTCCCGGATGAATAGGAGGTTGAGGTTTGTTTTTCATATCTGCCATAATATTATACCAGGCAGTAGGGAATTCATTTTCCTGTAATAGAAACTTTTTTCTGCTCCTGAAAATAAAAATATAAGGGTAGATAACAATATTTATCCAAACAAGCTTTTTAGCTTATAAATTGAAAGCAAAGAAACAAATAATATTTTGGTACACAAATGGATTCGATAAAAAATATATACCTTTGTCCGCCAATCATACGGCAAGATATTAACAAACATTACAGAGATGAAGAAAGCAATTCTACTTTTAGTCAGTTTCATAACTGCATTTTCAGCTACGGCACAGAGAAAAGACTTTTCTTATAAATTCTACGGTTTTGTCCGTGGAGATCTGTTTTACAATTCTCGGGAAAATGTGGAAGTGATGGATGGTATTTTTTATTTATATCCTTCCAATAAAGTAGAAGACGCAAACGGAGAAGATCTCAATGCAAACTCAAATGCCAGTTTCTACAGCTTCACCACCCGCCTGGGACTGGATGCAACCGGACCTCAGTTAGGGAATGCAAAAGCTACTGCAAAAATAGAGGCTGACTTTGCCGGATATTCAACCAATAATTTCCTCTTCCGTATCCGCCATGCCTATGTTAAATTAGATTGGGAAAAAGGATCATCTGTTTTATTGGGACAAACCTGGCACCCTTTATTCGGAGATTTCTATCCAGACGTAAATAATCTCTCTCCAGGAACTCCTTTCCAACCTTTTAACCGCAGTCCACAAATCCGTTACACTCTCAAAGGCAATAAATTCGATCTTTCAGCTTCTGCCATCTTTCAGTTGATGTCTCAAACCAGCGGACCGGAAGGAAAAACGACTGACTACGCAAAAAATGGTGTTTTACCGGAATTATTTGCCGGGGCCAACTATATAGACAATGGTCTGACAATAGGTGCTGGTATTGAGTTACTCTCCATCAAACCTCGTACTCAGACAACTGTAGGAGAAAAGATCTATAAAGTGAACGAACGTTTGACGACTCTCTCTTATACAGCTCACACTAAATATGAAAAAGGAGATCTAAGTATTGCAGGAAAAACTGTTTTAGGATCCAATCTCCAGCATATGACTATGCCGGGAGGCTTCGGAGTCACGGCCATTGATCCGGTAAATGGTAAACAGGAGTATACTTCTACCCAACATTCTACGTCATGGTTGAACATTGCCTATGGAAATAAATGGAGAGGTGGGGTAATGGCTGGCTATTCAAAAAATTTAGGGACTTTTGATTCATTAGTAAACACTTCTCTGCTGTATGGATCCGGTCTGAATATCGATCAAATGACTACTGGCATGTTCAGTTTTTCTTATAATCTTCTGCATTGGAAAACCGGGATAGAATACAGTGTTACAACAGCCTGGTATGGTGATATCGAGTCCTGTTCCGGAAAAGTAAAAAACACAAACGCAGTAATAAATCATCGACTTTTATGGATGTTTTGCTACTTATTCTAAGTAAGCCAGGGATCATTTAAAATAGAAAGCCGGTTCATAGTATACTTTTTGTAAAAATATCGTGTGCTCTTTCCAAAGAGTATGCGATCAATTGTATGCCTATTTTTTTACAGCCTCTTCTTCGTTTATTAAAGGATAAACCCATATCTTTGTGTAAATTAATACAACTTTAAGTTATTCGACAGTGAAAAGGACAATCCTATTTTTACAGGCTGTTTGTGTATGCCTGTTCAGTGGATGCAAAGAAACGCCGGCATCCCAATCTTTTGATAATGTAATACAGTATGTGGATCCATTCATCGGAACCGGTTTCCATGGACATACTTTTCCAGGTCCAACCCGTCCGTTCGCTATGGTTCAGTTAAGTCCTGACACTCATATTATGGGATGGGATGCAAGTAGTGGTTATCATTATGATGACAATCAAATCTACGCTTTCAGTCATACCCATCTTTCCGGCACCGGTATCGGTGATTTAGGAGATGTAGCTATCCTTCCTTTTTCCGGGGGAGACTCCATTAAACCCATTGCTACTTTCAAAAAAGAGACAGAAAAAGCCTCTCCCGGTTTTTATGCCGTAAAGTTAGATAATTTCGGAGTGAATGTTGAACTAACGACTACTGAGAGAGTTGGATTTCACAGATACACCTATGATAATCCGGCAGACCGCAGAGTCATGTTAGATCTGGGACATATTTTACAACCTAACTGGGGACATAAACTGATAGGAAACGAATATCTCTTTGTCAATGATTCTACTGTTGAAGGAACCATTAAAACACAAGGATGGGCTCATTTCCATTCCGTATCTTATCGCATCACATTCTCTGAAGCTATTGAAACAGTATATCAGTATATTGATGGTACATTAAGACAGGATTCCCTGTTCCTTCGTCTGAATACCGGAGAGGAGGATCTGAAGTTTCATTATAAATTTCCTGAAAAGGACCACCCGCTGTTAGTAAAAGTTGCTATTTCATCAGTAGATACAGACGGAGCAGAGAAGAATATGGAAAAAGAGCTTCCGGGTTGGGATTTTAATGGAATACTTGCTGAATCTGAGAAAATATGGAATAAAGAATTAAACCGTATTCAGATCAAATCTTCTGATCCAAAGGTGCTGACCAATTTTTATACGGCACTTTATCATACGATGATCGCTCCATATGCTTATCAGGATGTAGATGGCCGTTATTTAGGTATGGACAAGAAAGTCCGTCACGCAACACCTGGTTACACGAATTATTCCGTATTTTCCTTATGGGATACATTCCGTGGTCTTCATCCGTTGATGACCATCATCCATCCGGACCAGGCCGCTGAATGGGGAGATGTTTTAGTACAAGGATACAAAGAAGGTACTATTCTACCTAAATGGCCCTTAGCTTCCAGCTATACAGGTTGTATGGTCGGTTATCCGGCAGTATCTATTCTTGCCGACCTGGTGGCTAAAGACTTGGCAAAAGGAGACTTAAATCTGTGGACAGAAGCGGGTGTTCAATCTTCCATTTACAGGGAAGATCTGGCAGAGAAATTTAAAGGGACCAGAGAATTAGATCTGAGTACTATGCATCCATACTACAAAGAGAAATATGGATTTGTACCTGCAGACTCTGTGCCGGAATCTGTCTCCTGGGGACTGGAAATGGCCTATTACGACTGGTGTATCTCTCTGATCGCGTCCAAAGCAGGAAAGGAAGAGATCGCAAAAAAATATGCAGTCAAAGGAGAATATTATAAACGCTATCTGGACCCGGAAACTAAAATGATGCGTCCGGTCATGGGAGACGGCTCCTTCCGCACACCGTTCAACCCACGCTATTCTTCTCATATGGAAAGTGACTACACAGAAGGAAATGCTTTTCAATGGAGTTTCTTTGCACCACATGATATGGACAACTTCATTACGGCGATCGGAGGTAAAAAAGAGTTAGAAACCCGCTTAGATACACTATTCACTACTTCTTCACAAATCGACGGTGAAAAAGCCTCAAATGACATTACAGGACTAATCGGACAATATGCCCAGGGTAATGAGCCAAGCCATCACATGGCTTATTTATATAACTGGACAGACAGTCCCTGGAAAGGGCAGGAATATTTGAATTATATCATGCAGGAATTCTATTTGCCTCAACCGGACGGTATCATCGGAAATGAGGACTGTGGTCAGATGTCAGCCTGGTATGTACTAAGTGCGATGGGCTTCTATCAGGTTTGTCCGGGGATCCCGGTTTATACGATCGGCCGGCCGATGGTAGATTACGCAAAGATCCCAACAAAAAACGGGAATTTTGAGATCATTGTAAAAAATAACTCTCCTGAAAATAAATACATAAAAGAGATAAAATTGAACGGGAAAAAACTGGATATTCCTTTCTTTGATCATCAGGCTTTGACAAGAGAGGGAGAATTAGAAATAACGATGAGTAACACATATTAAATATCTCAGGATTCATTGGATTTGAATCAATATAAAAATGGCTAATAGAACAGAACCGTCCTTAAAAGAAAAAGCAGCAAAAGGTCTATTCTGGGGTGGAATAAGTAATGGTATCCAACAGTTTTTAGGCGTAGTAATTGGGGTCATATTACTTAGAACGTTGACTCCGGATGACTATGGAATGATTGGTTTATTAGCCATTTTTATTGCGATAGGCAACTCCCTTCTTGAAAGTGGATTCACTGTTGCCTTAACCAACCGTAAACACTTTGATCCCGACGATTATAATTCTGTTTTTTGGTTTAATCTGGTCGTAGCGATTCTGATCTATTGTATACTTTACCTTTGCACTCCTGCAATTGCGGGCTTTTACAGACAACCCCAATTAATTCCCTTAGCCAGGGTGTTATTTCTATCTCTCATTTTAAATAGTTTAGGAGTTGCCCCGAATGCGATCTTATTTCGAGAATTAAAGGTAAAAGAAAAAGCTAAAATTGATATTTTCTCTACTTGTGGAGGAGGTATTGTAGGTATAGTATTAGCTTTAAACGGGTATGGGTATTGGGCTTTGGCACTACAAACCATAATATATGCTACACTAAGTACCAGTTTAAGATGGTACTTCTCACCCTGGCATCCCTCTTTTCGGTTTAAAAGTACACCTATTAAAGAAATGTTCGGTTTCAGTTCTAAACTGTTATTCTCCACCATTATTACTCAGATCCATACAAACATTTTCTCTGTTCTTTTAGGCAAATTTTATACCAAAACAGAAGTTGGGTATTTCAGCCAGGGGATTAAATGGTCCGGAATGGGTATTCAGGTATTAAATGGGATGATCTCAGGAATCACACAACCCATACTTGTTAAAGTAAAAGATGAACCTGAAAGAGAAATCAAAGTGCTTCGGAAATTACTGAGATTTATTGCATTCATTTCCTTTCCTGCTTTATTTGGTTTAGGTTTCATCGCTGAAGAGTTTATTTTAATTATTAATACAGAATGGGCTCCCTGTATTCCGATTATACAATTATACTGTCTGTGGGGAGCATTTTCTCCATTACAAACATTGTATAACCAGATTATCTTCACTCACGGACGATCCAATTTTTACTTTCTTATCACTTTAATATATGCAGTGGCTCAGATATTAACAGCATTTTTAAGTCTATCTAAGGGTATATACTGGATGGCATTTGCCATGATATGCGTCTCTTTCCTGTTCCTGGTTATTTTTCAATTTTATATTTCCGGCTTCATCTCACTAAAAATAAAAGATGTCATAAAGGATATATCTCCTTTTTTCTTTATTACATTGGTCACATTAGGGATTTCTTATTTACTAACTTTCTGGATAGAAATCTTATCTCTGAAATTGATCGGTAAAATCACAATTACAGTTATTTTATATATTGGTGTTATGAAAATAAGTAACTCAGTTATTTTCCAGGAATGTTTATTATATTTGAGAAAAAAACCCACCTCAATAGAATAACTTATATTATGATTGAGTTAATTTAATAATTCTACTAACAATAAAAAAATGGATATTATCATAATGTCTGGAGGTCTGGGAAATCAAATGTTTCAATATGCCTTCTATTTAGCACTTCAGACTCATAAAAACGATGTTTGGTTAAATGATATCTCTTTACACAAAGAAAATGCACATAATGGATTTGAACTAAATGAATTATTTGGTTTAAATATTTCTTTTCACACATATTATTGTACAATCATAAAAATAGTCAGAAAATTATTGATTTTCAGAAAAACAATAGGAGTTAATTTCGCTTTATCTGTTTTAATAAAGAGCTTAAAATTATGTAATATACATATTATCCTTGAATCTTCTCCAGGTGGTTTTGATCAACAACTTATTCAACCTTCATTAGATAAGAAAAAGGTCAATATATATTTTGGCTATTGGCAATCAGAAAAATATTTCCTGGATATACAAACTCGTGTTCTTGAAAGCTTTTCTTTTCAAAAAGATCTTTCTGAAAAATCCCATTCTATATTAAATGAGATAAAAGAAAATGAAAGCGTTGCTATTCATATAAGGAGAGGTGATTATTTGGAAAAAGAGAATCATAAATTATGCGGAAACATTTGTACAATAAACTATTACGAGAAAGCATTACAAATAATTCAGGAAAGATTACCTAATGCTATATTTTATATATTTTCTGATGATCCTGACTGGGTAAAAAAGAGCCTTTCGCTGGAGAAAATGCATATGATTGACTGGAATAAAAAGGAGGATTCCTGGCAGGATCTATTTTTAATGTCCCAGTGTAAGCACAATATTATTGCAAACAGTACATTTAGCTGGTGGGGTGCCTGGTTAAACAAAAATCCGGATAAAATAGTAATTTCACCTTCTAAATTTATAAATGGAAGTAACTGTAGAGATAGAATACCTGAAAAATGGATAAAAATATGAATATTTCTATTATAATCCCGGTCTATAATGTTTCCCAATACATTGAAAGATGCCTGTTATCAGTGTGGGAACAATCCTATAATCATCTCGAAATAATAATCGTTGATGACGCTTCACCTGATGATAGCATGGATAAAATTAAGAATTTTCTAAATCAACATCCGACCTCCCATAAAATTAAAATAATAACGCATCCCTTCAATAAAGGACCATCTGCCTCACGGAATACAGGTATAAAAAATGCAACTGGTAAATATCTCTTTTTTTTAGATAGCGATGATAGCATTCCTAAGGATAGCATACAATCTTTGGTGGAATATTTAGCTTATTCACCAGATATTGACATGGTTATTAGTAACACCCAAATAATTAATCTAAATAAAAAAATAAAAACTCCTTCAATTAAACTATCATTAAAAAATAATACGATTTTAGAGTGTGATGAAATTATCAATTCCTTTTTAAAGAAGGAATGGTATGACACTGCATACAACAAGTTAATTAAAAAAGATTTTCTACTTGAAAAAAATGGATGGTTTCTGGAGGGTATAGTCCATGAAGATACTTTATGGGCTTTCTATATAGCATATAAAACCAATAAAGTAATTATAAGTAACAAGTTAACCTATAACTATTTTATTCATCCCAATTCAATTACGAGTAACAAAGGGGAAAAAAACTTTAATAGTTTAGCCATCGTAATTGAAAAAATTCTCTCGATTATTCCTAAAAAAGATTATAATGAGAAAAAAGATCTATTATGCACATATCTGACAAGTTTAAAAATATATTTTCTTAAAAGTCTAATTTCCTATAATGGCAATATTGCTTTTAAAAAGGATGTCAGGAAAAGAATTAATAATTTATATTCTCATCCTTTATTCATGAACTGGAAAAGACCGTTTTCTTTTTTATTAAAAGAAGAACTTTTAAATATCATTATTAATCTAAACATCAAAAAATGAAAATATATTTTGTCGACTTTTGGCCTGCATTTGATATTAATAATAATTTCATTACAAAAAGATTGATCCAAAATAAATATACATTTAGTATTGATCCAAATCCGGATTTTCTATTTTGTTCATCTTTTGGTCACTCACATTTTAAATATGAAAACTGTATTAAAATATATTTTACCGGGGAAAATAATG
>JAJQEE010000163.1 GCA_021201865.1 Tannerellaceae bacterium
AAACAAAAGCATATATTTGCATAACACCTTTCAATAACTATTATCTATACAAAACTACCCAACATCCTAAAGCAATCTTTATCCCGAAGGGATCCATGTAAATAACCGTGGGATGCACATCCCACGGTAAAGCACTCACACTAATACACCGAGCCCCGGAAGGGGGTCAAGAAGGCTATTCAGATAAAAAAGAAACTTTGATATAAGTTCACCCCTCCGGGCTGAGATCAGAGATATTTCTTAAGCCACGGGATATACATCCCGCGGTTATGCACATATAATCCCTGTCGGGATAAAAGAGCCGCTCAAAGAGAAAGAAGAAATGACTTTTTATATGAGGAGTTTCAAACTATTTCCTATCTTTGTAGTACCCAATATCTACAAACTTTTAATACATATCTAGTATGGTATTTCTATCCTTTCAAGAAACAGAGGCAGGCTTACGGGTGAAAGTCCCGAGACTTTGTTTGTACCATAATGTATTATGGTTTGATGATGTTGGGCGAGACCTGCCTCCTTTTATTAATCCTTTAATTTTTTTCTTATGCCCAACATCGAGAAAACAAACAAAAAAGTGTACCGTGGACTTAAAGTTCCCAAACCTCGCCCTAAGCGACCATCAGTAAAACAATCTCTTTCCTATCCGCATGTCAGGAAACTAACTGTATCTTCACAAGCAGTAGCAAGGGTAAAAAGTTGGAATGGATTAAGAAGTATTCCATTCCTCAAGCTCACAGGCATCTGGCTCGAAGAAGTCGGTTTCCCGGTTGATGCCAAAGTAGATGTGATTGTGGATAATAACCTGCTTGTTATTAAACCCGCAAAAGTATAATCAGTAACCCACTTAATAACCTTAATGATTATGATTATACAACAAAACGGGCGTTATTATATCGCACTGAACCAATCCACAGGATTAGATGACATTATCCTTTATCAAAACGGACTGATTGAGTTAATAAAGATCGCCTCTACCGCTGAAATATACCAGGGAGCAGAGGAGATTGTATTCCATGTTTTCCGGTTGTTGGAAGAGCTAACCCTTACGTCCGAACAGGCCGAGGAAATAGAACGGGTGCTGAATGGAAAAGTATTCGGGCAGGATAGTTCGTCTTTCGCTTAAAAGTGAAAAGGCTGCGGGGTGTTGATCCGGCAGCCTTTTACTATAAATTATCCAGGCTCTTTTTCACTTGTTTTCCAAGCTCTTTTCAGGGTATTATACAGTAACCTTTTTTCTAACATACAAGCTCCTTTTCTAAAAGATACAAGCACATTTTTCCAAAGATATAAGCTCTTTTTAGTGGCTTTTCCAGGCTCCTTTCAGGATAATATATAAGCTCCTTTTAAAGAAAAGGGGGTTGTATAATTACACAAAAGAGGCTGGATATGGGTTGGAAGATGCCTGGAAATAATTAATATAAATACTCATCCCTTCCCCTGCTTCAACTTATCATAGAACCTCTCACCCCTTTGTACCATCTCCATAGTCTTGGCAATCCGGTCCGCTTTCGTCTGCTCCGTTCTGGCCGAATAAATCCAATCAATAAAAGCCTTTTTCTCGCTGTCACTATATGTTTCAAACCGCTCTAAAATACCTTCTCCGTACTCCATACACGACAAAAGTTCGTCAGGAATAACTAAAGGCGCCTGATCCTCATAGAGCACAATATGTACCATATCCCCCGCCTGCTTTTTCAGTTTCTTCCTTACCGTAGCTTTGACAGGCAATCCCAGATGACCATTTCCCATCGGCATCAGGCGTGCATTCGAAAACTCATACGTATCTATTTTACCTTTCACCTTCATCATCCCAAAAGAAGCCTTCGGCATAGCAACTTCCGGTATCACAGCTACTGTCCAAACGTATTTTCCTTCTCCTATTGTCTGTAACAGGTACTCTTTATCAACTAAGGGCTTTTCTGTATTCATGCTTCAAAAGTAATCTATTTGGATAGCGAAGATATTAAATAGCGGGAATAAAAAAATCTTACTGAAGAAATATCTTATACCACAAAAAAACCATATCTTTGGAAAATCACAAACCAAACAAACATTATGGAAAAAAGTACAACTTTGAAACCCCTGCATCTTCTAAAGTAGAAGAGCCAGCCACCCCTTACGAAACAGATGAAATAACCAACCAGTTACCTTTCTACGACATTCCGCCGGATTACCTTCGTGAGTGTATTGAACAAGGCAAAAAGGATATTGCTGCTGGAAATGTAATCTCCCATGAAGAAATGCTCAGGCGATTTTGCAAATGAGAATAGACTGGATCCCCAAAGCCTTAATCCACCTTGAAGAAATTTATCTATTTTATTCTCATTTCAGCGAAACAACTGCTACAAAAATAAGACAGAACATCATCAAAGAGGTAGGATTACTTATGTCATTTCCTTTTTTAGGAAGTAAAGAAACAACTATCAGCAGTGAAGTTATCCTGTATCGCTCTTTAGTAATCTTAAAGGGCCGGTATAAAATTATCTATCATATAGAAAAAGAGAGAATTTATATTTATATCGTATGGGACTGCCGCCGCAACCCTGAAAGATTATTAAAAGAGACGAAATAAACAACCTGCAAAGGAAAAGCCTCCGGAATATTTCCCGGAGGCTTCTATTAAAATTTCCATGCTCTTTTTGGATGAACAGATAAGGACTTTCTTTCAATACTTTTGCTCTCTTATTTGCACAGACAGTACTTTGTTGTAAGAATACTAACTCTTTTTGAGAGTAAGGAGTGTAGATATTTTTATTATCAACTATTAAAAGATGATTTTGGTAAGAATAAAATGAGCCTTGTAACAATAAATGGTATTCTCATGGACAAATTATTACAAATATTTTCTACCCGGGAAATAGTAACAGGAGTCTGGATGATAATCTTCTTAATTTCAATCCAGTTTAATACAACAGTCCGCATAGCCTGTCATAGAGTCCTACATGTGTTAACACATAAAAAGATCCTTTTATGTATCCTTTTTTTAGGTTTATATATGGGAGGAGTTACTCTTTTACTTCTGAAAGTAAAATTCTGGAGCATATCAATGCTTAAAGACACCATACTCTGGTTTTTCTTTTTTGCTTTAATAATACTTTTCAATATTCAAAAAGCTAAAGAGCCCGGTTTCTTTAAAAACTTGGTGAAGGGCAGTATCAGTGTTGCCATATTTATCGAATACCTTTCGAATTTATATACTTTTCCCTTACTTGCAGAATTGATCACCTTTCCCCTGATAACAGGTTTAATCATTTTACAAAGTTTTGCTGAAGTTGAATACAAAAGAGATCCTCAATCCCAATATCAAAGAACTTCATCTTGCCTGAATAAAGTTCTTACACTTACCGGGGGAGTAATGTTGATATATGTCATATATAAAACCCTATCCGGATACCACAATCTTGCTGTTGCCGATCACTTCAGACTATTTTTATTACCTGTTTTCCTTACCCTCTTCTCAATCCCATACTTTTACGGATTGTCCCTCTATATAGAGTATGAAAGGTTATTTATTACAATCAAACATACACGTCGTAAGGAGAATCCTGTAATCATCCAAAAATTTCTTATAGCCATATTATTATATGCAAATATAAGTAAGAAAAGGATTAGCCGGATATGGAAATATCACCTTACTTTTAATCCCCGGAAAGATGATCCTTTTGTATACATAAAAAAAGCAGTAAAAAAGCCTGTATATACGATTGGAACAGGATCACAACTACCTATCTTCAATGATATAGGACAGGTTCTGAAAGCACTTTCAGGGAATGGTATCGGAGCAGTGGGAGAATGGCGAACTTTTTATGATAACACATATTGCGCCATGACCGGCTATTTTACTTTCGGAAAAGACTACCCGCCTCGTATTCCTAATACATTAGTTTATAATCTGACAGGAGAAGAGACATGGATCAAAGAATTATCCCTGTCTTTAGATATCGGATATCAGCAAGACCAGCAAGAGGCGATCCTAAGATTCAGGGACATTGTTATCCTGACTTTCCAAAGCTTAAACCTAAGCTATCCGGAAGAATTAATTTCTGCAATCTGCAAAGAAGAAGAGTGGAGTATAGAAGAGGAAAATTATTATGTAACATTGAATACCCAGCAATTTGAACTACTTAAAAACATAGAGCTTAAACTTACTACCAAATAATATCCGGTATAAAATGATATTCATACCGGATATTCTACATGGCCTACCCATTCTATCCGGGATTTACTTCAACCTATCTAAATACTCTTTACAAAAAGGTATCCCCATAATCAAAATAGTCTTTCTTCAACTGGTCGGGGTCGATTTCAAGAATGGCGTGTTCACCGTTGGGAGTTTCACATAATATGACCTGGAAAGTAGCGCGTTGCCGGCGGGCTGCCAATATGTAAAAGTCAAAGGCTTCCTGTTTCAGGCCGCGTACTAACAGGTCTGTTTCTTTAGTTCTGCGCAGGTAGTCGAGCCCCAGTTTGCGGGAAAGGAAAAGTAACATACAGTTTTTTCCGCCAGGATAGGTAACAGAGTGATAATTGCCGGTTAACATACCACCTGCATGCTCCATCAGAATATAAAACGGTTCTCCTTTGATATGTCTGGAAGGGAGGAATACCTGCCTGAGACGTTGGGCAATTACCTGAAATAAAGAGGGTAACTCTTCAGTAGTTAACAAAAGGATCTCTTTTTCGGCTCCGTATGTCTTTGCTCCGGACTGAAATCCGGAGTTGGAAACCATCATACCAATTACCTGCAAGTCGTGTAACTTGGCATAAAACTCCCTGACCTCTCCTATGCTAACAGGGTCTGCATGATTTTTACATTCAATGGCAACTTTATGACGCAGACCTGCTTTAGTAAACTCATAATAGATATCAAACTCACTGGTATATCCATTTTTCGCAAACCTTACATTCCGGGATAAAATAACCGGATCATCGTCCGGGTGTGCTTCCAGATCTAACAGAAATTGGTATACGTGTTCTACGTAATCTTCTAATGCGCGTCCTTTGATATATGTATTCATAACTTTCTGCTTTAAATTTAGTTTTTGTTTTTTACAGATGCATTCATCCAATACAGGTCATAACTTCCTGCATCCACCCCCATCCGCTGAGTTTCTACTTCTATATCATTTAATATCATTTTCACATCAGGGGGCAACTGCAGGTAGGGAAGCATATTTTGATTAAACTCTTCCTGATTTGTATATTTAGGATATTCTACAACAGATTCTTCTTTTCCATTATGAAGTATTTTCACTTTGTATGTATGAGGGTAGATATAAGAAACTAATCTTTTTATATCTACGATCTGCACTCCATTACGCACAAACCCGCTATATACAACATAATTGGTTATTACCAGTGGGATGATCTCCAGACCGGAAATATCCCCTAAAACAGATTCGAATTGGGAGATATGGTTTCTGATAAAGTCAGCTTTTTTTCTTGCCTGATGACATCCTTCCGTCAAACGGGTAAGAGTCCGGGATTGCTTAATAGGCTCCATAGGATACCGGATACATTTTGCTTCGCAAACAAACAATTTATTTCCAGCTTTAAATATAAGATCGATCTGTTCACTTTTTGTTTTGGCATGATTGAAGTTTTTCTGTGGGTATAGATGACACGGATATTCTTTACTTTGACCGATACCTTGAGAAAGAAATTTCCTGACAAAATCTTCAAAAACCGGGCCTCGTTTATCCAGGTCAAACCCGGCCTTTTCCAACCAACAGTCCATTAAATTAATAGTTACACCATTAATGGCTGCATATAAGAAAAAGATATAATCTTCTTTATAACTCAATAAAGGCGTATTCCATATACTGATATTTTTCAGCGTATCTGTACCATACAAGGTTAAGAATTGCTCTATCACATTTTTTCCAAATCCTGTTTTTTTCTACCAGATAATCAATTAATACTCTTTTTTCAAACCGGAAAGGGATTTGATAAATATTTTCCCAAAGATCGTCTTTCTGTTCTACAGGTAAGACAGATAGATGGGTCATTAGTTGGTTTAGTGCAATATAGATCGCCAGGCACTTCTCCATCGTTAATTCCGGAAATGCCGGTAGTTTGAGTTTATCGGCAAATGGATAACAAACCCTGAAAAAGGCATATTGGGAGGCAACATACCCTTCTAATTCCCTGTCAAAAACATTTTCTAACTCCGGAATAACATATCCATTCTCACACCTCAGGGATTTGAGTTTTTTAGTAAATTGAGGGCCAACCAATGAAAAAAGAAGTTGGTATCTGTCAATTTTCAATTTTTCATTATAAACTTCCACCTCCAGTAGTTTCCGGTTTGCCTCTTCATGCTTCAATTCATCCTCGCTAAATGAGACAGAGATTTTATATGGGTATTTACTTCGATCTATTTCCACTTTGCCATTCTTCCACCGAACCAGGTCATACACATATTTCTGGGTGCAATAAATCTGGCTGGTATAATTATAATCCGGCAATTTACGTAAAGATGTTGTTTGCCGGACAGTTACATCTTTTGAGAAGTTAGTGTTTTCATGGTTGGAAAGATATTTAAGAAAAACAGCTAAAGAGTCTGTTATAGCATCTAATGTCTGTTGTGCATTGGATAGTTCTCCACCAGGTTCCGACTCCATCTGAAAATTATGGATTTCATGATACATCATAGGTCCACCTACTTTTCTCTTTTTTATTTGTTCGAGTTGCCAGATTGTGCTATTCCGGTAACGCCGGTTATAATCGGAAACTGCAATATGTAATAATTCTTCATAGGTAAAGTTTGCATGCAGAACAGTCTGGTCCAAAAAGGTATGAAAACTTTTTGCCATCTCATACATTGTATCTGCCAGTACATACATATCCAGAGCTGTAATCCATTGTTGTTTTTCCTCTTTATCCTGTGCAGCCGCTATTTTCCGGCTTATAGAATGAAATTGTTCTCTAATCTTTTCTATTTCACATTTGGGGCTAAAAGGATCAAATGTCCGGTGTTGTAGTGTTTTTGTTGTTTCTTCTATGATATTCATATGATATAAAGTTTTTGATAATTCATTTATTTGTGCATGTCTTTGAATAAATATACTTTTCATATATGCGTTTGTTTCTCCCGGATAATCCTCTTTTCTTCCGGGCTACAGATAGACAGGATATGCTGCCTGAATAGTGGATGGCAGTCGTGTAGCTGGTCGAAGCGGTTGTTGTTGGTGCGGAGATGTTGTTTGTCCAGCAGGTTCATAAATGACTGGAGATTGACCAGGAGGATCGTTGCACGGCACCAGTGCATATTTTCAGGGTCCCGTTTAATGTTTTTGAGGAAATTGAGTAGTGGGTCGAATACTTTTCTGAATCCGGGGTCATGCTGGTATTTTCGTTCAAAATCGAGGATGTTGATTACCGAGAATGAACGGTGGTCTG
Source organism: Tannerellaceae bacterium (assembly GCA_021201865.1). Classification (GTDB taxonomy): domain Bacteria; phylum Bacteroidota; class Bacteroidia; order Bacteroidales; family Tannerellaceae; genus UBA4116. Next base: position 7,402 of record JAJQEE010000163.1, read on the forward strand.
TCGTTCCTTCTTCTATTACCATAGCACAACCGATCTTTCTCAGGTCGCAGGCTTTTATGGCAGAGCAGGCAACTATTTCTTCATATTTCCGGTCGGCTTTACGTAAAGGTCGAAAGTAGGAAGGGCTGCTGAGAGATTTATGACTCCGGTAAAAAAGATCCCTGTATTTTCGTTGTTTATGGTAGACTGTCAGGTCCAGTTCGTCTAATACATTTTCTTCCATAATCTGATTCCATCCGAAGAAACTGCTGAAGGCATACAACAGTGTCATACTGGAATATTCATCTTCTTCCAGTGGCAGGGAATTTTCCTTTAAATACCTCATATACAGATTCAGACTGCTGATCAGAGAAGTGGAGGCTTTCAATAGTTTATTTTTATACCGCTCAAAGTTGTCGAGGGCGTTCTGTTTACGTTGTGAACGTACAGGAAGAAAATGTTCAAAAAGGTATTTCATACTTCCTGCCAGTATGCCCGTAATAAGAAGTGAAATAATCAGGAAAACCAAAGAGTCTCCCTGTAAAGTGTATTGTATGTTGTCCATATAGGTGTTTAGTTTTAATTTTTAAAAATAGTAGATTTTTATAAGGGAAGTGGATGTTGCTCTTCCAGAATATTTCCCCACCTGTCGATAAGCCGTTCCATCTTTCTTCTTCCATGATATACACGGCTTCTGACGGTATTCGTATTCTTATTTTTTAGTTTGCCCTCCTGATGTAATATTTCGCGGATCTGCCGGTAAGTAAAACCTCCTGCCCGGAGTATAAGGGGCTCACGGTGGAGAGGCTTTAAGTGGCTAAGGGCTTTATATACATTTTTACAGGTTACCTGGTCATCGAATGTATACCCATTGTCTACGACGTTCTCTTCAATATCGTTGAGATAGTCAGGATGTATTTCGTCGCTAACCAGTAGTTCTTTTATATTCAGGTTAGAGATAAAAGGTACGGGTATCTCTTTTTTGGTTGCCAGGCCAAAAGTCCTATATTTTACGATCCGCCATATCCAGCCACCGGGAGAAGTTTTCCGCCGGCTCTGTAAATGGATATTGTTAAATATATAGGTTAATACCTCTTGTTTTGCGTCTTTGTACATCCCCGGGTTATATCCTTGTTTCATAAAAGCTTCATCTATTTTTCCTTCATATTTCTTTATGAATTGTTCGGTCTCTTTCCTTCGGATACTTACGGTTTCCAAAGCGGTTAGTTTTTGCAGTTCTTCCTCATAAACCGTCTCCTTCTCTTTCTCCCTTATTTGCCTCGTATATTTGTGGCAAGGATATCTATACAAATCAAGGAGGCAATGCCGGCTTGCAATACCCGGCAAGCGTAGATCCATCAGGAAAGCATTCAGCATACCTATTTCTTCTCCTGTCATTCTTTCTTTCACAGGCAGGTCGTAATAACGAACTTCTTTTAAGCGAAGCTCCAGCCTATGTTTAATTTCCGGGATCAGTAGTTTTTCATAACTGTCCATTATATCGAAAACCAGTCCCCGTACCGTACGTATCCAGACATAGGTATAAAGCGGGCGATAGGGTTTCCCGATCTTCTTTACCTGTAGAAGCAGGTCTTTAAAATCCCTGAGTTTCTTTTTCTTTCCTGTGGGTGAAAACCGGATACTTTTAATAGACAAACTGTACACCATCCCGTCTCCCCACCATAGCCAGACATGTTGTTTGAAAGAAGATGGTAATTGAAAAACATGGTTTAATACATCCTCATAGGTTGGCTGAGTACCCGCCAGATGGTATAACAACTGTTTTCGTCTGGCAGCTTTTGTCTCTCTTTTAGCTCTCATATCGCGTAAAATGGTTACAACATCTTCAAAGCCTTTTTCCTTTTGGCGGCTTAAAAGTTTCATCATCTTAAAGAAAGTCTCATCTTCCCGGGAAAGAGATAGGTCATCATTACTTCCATAGCAGAAGCAGTACATTTTTTGATCTTGTGTTTTTCGCATACTAAATTATATTTATATAGGGTTAATATATAGGTCGGTATAAGATAAACCGTATACCAGCCTTCTCTCTCATGAATGAAAAAGGGATGTACGCAATTTGCCCCGGAAAGGATAAGTTTATCCCTTCCTGGAAATGATTTTGAATATTTTCAGACGCTTATTTCTCGACCCATAGCAAACCGTTATGGAACACAGGGCTTTTTTAGACTCCGGTGGTGGACTTTATGATTACAGAGTTAAGGAGTGTTCATTGCACAGTAACTACGAAATAATGCTTATATTTTATCGGCACCCCGATCTCCCTCATTGCTCTTATAAGAGAATTATTCTTTTTAAACTATGAAATTCAAAAGAAGCTTCTCTTATAAAATTATGAATTGCAAATATAATAATTTTATAAAATACAGCCATTTTTGTACAAAAATTTATCCGGCTCACTTTTACAATCATCCATCTGAAAGTAAAATATGTTCAATGCATCCCGAAAAAGCAACCAGGAAAAATTATAATCCTTATATTTATATTTTGGTTTAAAAGATAATAAATGGAAGGGAATATTCTTGAAAAAGCGTTCAGAGAAACGCCAATGGAGTTGTATGATCTATTCTTAAGAGATTATTTAACAGCCATATATGAAGAATGGAAAAAGATAGAAATAGAGGATTGGAATAAATACGCTTATCTACTAATAGATAAATTTGCGATTCATTCATCGTCATTGTATTTTATGGCTAATGGGATCATAGAACATAATCTTTCGGGGGAAGAGTATAGATTAAATGCATATGATCCGTTTAGTGTCAATACGGTTATGCGGTCTATTATTGAAACTTATATCACATTTAACCATATTTTTGTAGAACCTCCCAGCCAAGAAGAGAAGCGTATGCGCTTCTTATTATGGCAGATAGATAGTTTGATCCAAAAGAAAAAATATGGATTAACAGATAATGACATGGAGGGCACTTCTGTTATTTTGGAAAAGAATGAAATGATGCTACAGGATGCCGGGATAGAATTGAAAAACAATCCTATCTTCAAACAATTCTTACCTTCCCAGCAGCTTAAATTATATAATGAGAATACTCAAAAGGTTGCTTGGCGTTTTACCTTAAAAGACAACCGTATCAAGCTATTACAGATTACAGAACTGATCTCTCATGTATATGGATTAAAAATGATGAGGAATTTTTATAAATATTCTTCCGTCCATGTTCATTCGAATTATGCTGCGATTGAAGAGTTAGAACGTATAAGGGGGAAAGTAGTTCCGGATATCCACAAAGATGCGCCTATCCACCTTGCCATCATTACTATCTGTAAAGTGATTTATGATATATGCATTATAAGTAAAGAAGCTAATAAAGGACTTAAAAAGATACCTCCTATCGTTATAGAATTTATTGCTGAAGTTGGTAAAGGCAGGGATCCGTCTTAACCAAAGATTATTTTGCAAAATAAACCGGAGAATTTCAATTCCATCAAAGTTTGAGCGCAATCTCAATAAAATGGCTAATACTTTTTCCTAAGATAGCCATACCTGCTTCATGCACATTTTCAAGTTTATATCGCCCTTTTGCATTCCCATTTAATGCGTAATCATATCCGTTGATAGTAATGATACACCAATGTTTTTCACGGCACTCAACGATCACTTCATCTGCATAGAAAGGCCAATCTCCGTTGTATTCAGTTTTCTTTATTTCTTTATATTTATATTGAGGATTATATTTTCTTTCTAATTCATCCTGTTCGGTTCTTTTATGCCCTGGTTTCAGCATCTGATTATAGGAAGTGGTATGTTGACGATAGTTGGTTTGCCCATATTTACTTTTTTCCAATAAGGAAAAATTGTATAATACAACTGAATATTGATGCCCTAACGAGCCTAATGTTCGGAAATTAAATTGTCTGGAAAGAGCTGCTATATATCGTTCAAAAAGGATAATAATAGATCGGGATATTTTCCCAAATACTTCATGTTGTGTATTAAGATCAACCATTCTCTCAAAGCCGTTAGGAATTATTGTTAATAATTCATTCTCGAAAGCCTCCCACTCTTCTTTAGGATCCATTCCTGGTTGGCTTTTCCCTGTTATTATATCAAAGTTATGGTAACGGGCAAACTTTCCAAATTCGGATAAAATATAAAGAAGCCGTTTCAATTGTGGGTTATTTTTTAGAAACTCATCATCTTCTTTTAATAAAGGTAAATTATGATTATTATAATATTCTTCGAGGATGGTATTCAATAATTTTTCCAGATCATGGCTCTTTTTACGGATGTAGTCATAAATGGGATATTTATTATGCTTGTTTAAATATCCCAGACAAATATATGCTTTCATCAGGCGCTCAAACCCCTGTGATAATAATTGGAAAGGAAGAAAATAGAAATCATTTCCGGTATCCAGGTTTTGTAATTCACCAAACCCTAATTTAATCAATTTAGCAGAAGTTTCCAGTTCTTCTAAAAGAGCTATATTACGTATGACCTGTTCATTCATGGGTTCTATTTTAAATAGAGATCGCCAATAATTCACGTCCTAATTCGTGAAGCGAATTGATTATCTTTTCCTCCTGTGCCCTGCGGGGCTTAGATCGTCCACAGGCATAATGGCTAAGTTGTTTCTGATTAATACCGGTCATGTGTTCCAACGCGGCTTTGGTAAATATTTTCTCGTAAAAGCATAAAAGGCTTTGTATATCAAATTTATATATCAATTCATAAGATGAATCGAAAATAGGAGAATATGGCTCACTATCCTCTTTTGCCCAATCGATATACTGTTCAATACTTTGTTTTATCTGTTGCTGTAGCTGTGTAAAGTTACCTGTTACAGTAACAACCCATCCCTCCAGTAATTCACATATGGCTGCATATCCATTATCTGTTTTTGTGACTGTAATGAGAACTTTTTCCATACTTATTTTTTTCAGATATTTACTTTCTGTTTTCCGGAAACAACCAGGACTAAAAAGTTAGCCCTGATTGTTTTTGAATACTCCTTAGCGCAATTCCACAGATATCATCTGATAGTCCACCATTTACTGTAACTTTTCCTGGTTTGTCCGGATGCTTAAACTGGCGGTGGCTACCCTTTTGTTTAACCATCTCCCAACCGTCATCAGCAAGTGCTTTGAGTAGAACAGATACTTTTACGTTTTTCATATACATTTTGATTTAATAAATGACTTTACTAAAAAGAGACCCTTAGAGAAGCTTCCTTTATACTCACCTGGCATTTCAAAAGCTTAACATACGTTCTCTGGGAAAATGTATTTTTATAAGACTTGTAAAAGATCTGTATTCGTTACCGAATGCACAAAGATAGTAATATTGATATTATTTACAAATAAAATAGCAACAAAAGTATCCATATTGCTATTATTACAGATTTTATCTGAGCGTTTTTAGCCATATTTAAAGACGTATGCATCCTTTTAAGAGCCAAAGAAGTGTGCCACTATATAAAGAGGTAAAAGGATAAATAATATTTATAGTACAATCGTGCATTTGAGTTAATATTTATTACCATATCTCAAACAATATCATATATTTGCACACAACATACATCATATGACCGGGATCTATAACAATAGCAAAATTGATAAATTCCAAATGTATAACAAATAATGAGAAGAAGTGACAAACTATGACTAATGAAAAAATCAGGATGATACTTCTGAGGTTTATTCGTGTGAAAAAGGTATATTTCATGTTTTTTTCATCCATCTATTTATACATATAGTCCAGCGGATAATTATAAGGAGATATATTCCGGCTATCTATACAACTTTCATTTCGTTGATTTACTGTATATTTACATTCAATTATCTCATAGAGAGAAGTATATTCACAATGCCAGAGATTTTTTTGTGGTCAGTTGCAGGATTTATATTAATCGCATTAAACCTCATGTTAGCACATAAACTGGCAGCATGGTTTGACAAAAAAATAAAACAATGGAATCAAACATCATAATCCGGGAGATAAAACCCGAAGAAATATATAAACTGGAAGATATGCTTTACGAGACGATCTACCAGCCTGACGAAAATAATTTAATACCAAGAGAGGTTTTACAAATACCGGAAGTAAACGCTTACATTAAAAACTTTGGAAAACAAAAAGACGATTATTGTCTGGTAGCTGATGCTGCCGGAGAGATTATCGGAGCCGTGTGGGTCAGGATACTATCACATCCCGTCAAAGGCTATGGATATATAGACGAGGAAACACCGGAATTTGCCATTTCTTTATTTAAAGCATATAGGAACCAGGGACTTGGAACCCGGCTGATGAATGCGATGATATTATATTTACAAGAAAAGGGATATAGACAAACTTCCCTGAATGTCAAAAAAGAAAACTATGCAGTAAAACTATATCTAAAGGTCGGATTTGAAATAATTAGTGAAGATGAGGAGGATTATTTAATGCTACTTGACCTAAGAAAGTCTATTGCTTTACGTTTTAATGACTGTATCAATAAAGCTGATCTTCAGGGATTATCAGTACTAATGACCGACAACCATACTTTTATAGATATGGCAAAGAACCGTACTGAAGGGAAAATAAACAATATAAATAAAACCTGGAAACCTTTTTTTGATTTATTTCCTGTTTATAGGAATATCTTTCAGAAAATAATAACTCGAGGCTCCACAGTTATTATGCAAGGGTATTCTGTCTGTTCTGACGAATGTCTTAACAATGTTTGTGCTATCTGGGTGGCAGAAGTTATCAAGGGTAAAGTAAGTTTATGGCATATTTATTCTGACAATGAAGAAAATAGAAAAATTCTCGGTATTTAAACCTAAGATAGTTATAATAAGAAACATATCACAATGAACACTATTCAACAGGCAGAAAAAGAGGATTTAATTCCTATCCTGAAACTACAGGTGGAAGCCTTTACCCAGGTAGCAAAGTTAATGGGAGTATGTGAACTTCCACCGCTTAAACAAACCATAGAGGAACTTCAAAAAGAGCATGAATAGAGTATCATTTTAAAATATCTCTCAGCAGATAAAAAAATAATAGGCTCAGTCAGGGGAATGCTGGACGGAGAAAATAACTGTCATATGGGTAAATTAATAGTCTCTCCGGATTACCAAAATCATGGAATCGGTAAAAAACTCATATATCAAATAGAAAAATATTTCCCTTCCTGCAAAAAGTTCCTCCTCTTTACAAGCGAAGCCACAAAAACACGTTGCATCTTTACCAGAAGATAGGGTACCAAGTAACAGATAAGCAACAAATGGGAGAAATCAGGATGTATATAATGGAAAAAGAAAATGCCGGATGAAATAAAAAAATCCGGTAAACTTCTCCGAAAATATAAATCTGGCTTTCCTGATTTCAATACATGCAGACTTGCTTTTCATTAAAGAATATGGATTTCACGAATGCGAAGAATTAGACAAAATTCTAATAATTTGTGTTACCTACTCATGCGCTGACTTATTTTACAATCCATTTATTGAGCATTTCCTGAATAAGATCTTCATCCGCTAAATGAGTATATATGTTTTTAATAGCATCACCCTCTGAATACCCCATGATTCGTTCTGCCATGGTATCATTGATCCCTCTTAGGGCTGCTATCGTTCTAAAAGTATGCCTGGCTCTGTGAAAGGTCATTTTTTTCTTTATTCCTACCTCCTTCATAATTACTTTTAAATAACGATTCGTGGGTTGATTAGTTAATGGATGAAATATTTTCTCTACTTCTTCTCCATTTCCTACTAACTCCAGAACAGTAGAAGATACTATAGGAATTTTGTAAGTTACATCCGTTTTTATACGGTCATTGGTTAAAAGAGGAATTAAACTTCCATCTTTCATTTTCACCAGCTTTATATCCGAATAAGATAATTGTTCAAATTCACCGTAAGACAAACCACTATAACAGGAAAATAAAAATTCACGAAGAACTTCCTGTTTCCCTGCTTTATACTTTTTACTCCAATAGATCTGTTGTAAGATCTTTAATTCCTCTTCTGTCAGTACATCCTGATTTTCTGCTTTATGCATCTTTTTTATTTTAATCTTCTTATAAGGAGATTTTTTTATTTTTTCCTTATCAATGGCTAAACCGATCAAATATTTTAAATTGGAATGCTTCTTAGCAATGGTAGAGTCCATATTGCCCACCTCTTTCTCATGTTGATGAAATTTCTTTATGAAGTCCTCATCTATTTCGTCAAAAGTAAGTTCCGGCTTCCAGGCTTTCATGGTATTGATTAGCTTTTTATAGTTGTCAATTGTACCCTCTCCTTTAAAGGATTTTTCCAACTCTAACTGTGCCAGACAAAACTCATAAAAACTTTCCTGACTGGATTCGGATTTCTGTTTGGAGGGAGCAAGAAGTTTTTTTCTAAATTCTTTAGGTGACAAGGGAAAGAAATAATATTCTAAGATCAGATCCAATCCAGCCTTATATGTTGTATGGATTATTTTATTGATAGCAACAGAATTCAGAACAGTAGACTTCACTACATTTTTTCCTTTCATTCCATTCAGAAGGATGCAAAGATAAATTAAGACTAATTAAGGTCGTTTTACGTTTAGCTGTATAACGTAGTCCAAGCACTCTTCGGCCATCTTTGTCTTCCCGGTCCTTCCTTAATTCAAATTTAAAAGACGCTTTCATAGGTTTTGGAAGATTATTGTTGGGTAAACAATGGGTAAACATTTTTCCAAAATCTTAGAAATTTGCCTTCTATTTCTTTCACCAATAGAATACAAAAATAGCCATAAGTACCTAAAAAACAGAAGGAACAGAATGTTAAATTCTGTTCCTTCAACTATTGCAGAGGTTCCTGGCGGATTCGAACCGCCGTAGACGGTTTTGCAGACCGGTGCCTAGC
>JAJQEE010000211.1 GCA_021201865.1 Tannerellaceae bacterium
TGTTCTTCTTTAAGACAACTTAATATATAATACATAGCAAATATACGAGAGGGGGAATAAGCACTTAGCCGGAAGTAAAGTATCCGCATCTTCCTATCCTACTATTCCTTTGATAAGGAATGGGTAGGTTGAACCTCAGGAGGTTCAAGGTTGAAGTGCCGGCAGTTCAAGGTTGTACTCCAGGAGGTTCAACCTTATCCATCAGGGGGTTCAACCTACCGGATCCCTTATAAAAGAATAGGCATAGTAAAGGTTACCTGTAACGGGAACAGGTAAAAGAGGCAGGGAGCCTTATTCTTTTTTTATTTACTTGCTTTTAAACCACGGATGACGGCAGAAGTGAAACCGGACAACTCCATTTCATTCAGCCCCTTGATCGTTATACCACCCGGCGTGGTCACTTTGTCGATCTCGGTTTCCGGGTTACTCTTATTGGTCAGTAACAGATCAACTGCTCCTTTGACCGTATGCACCACAATCTCCTGGGCTTCTTTCGGATAGAATCCTAATTCCACCCCTCCTTCTATAGCAGCACGCATATATCGCATCGCAAAAGCTACTCCACTGGAAGCCAAAGCGGTTCCGGCTCCCATTAGTCTCTCTTCCACCAACATGGCATTTCCCAGTTCTTTAAACAGATTTACGATCAGATCCGCCTGTTCCTGAGTGGCATTATTACTGGCAGAGACAAATGTCATACTACTTAATACTTCAATAGCGGTATTAGGAATCACCCGGAAAATGGCCGGGACCGTATAGTCAAACCCGGTATGCTTTGTGAAGAATGAACTTAATTGTTCAAAAGAGATACCTGCCGCCAGTGAAACGATGATCTGTTTATCATAATCCAGCACACCTTTAATCTGGTCAATGATCTCTTCTACCCGCCAGGGTTTCACCCCGATAAAAATAATATCTGCCCCTTTGGAAGCTTCTCTATTATCTGATACTATATTAAAATCCGGATTTTCTGCTTTGAGACGGTCTAAAGATTGCCGGGATTTGGCTGTACAGGTAATATCGGATGCTTTACAATAAGAACCTTGAGCCAGACCACGGGCTACTGCTCCTCCGATATTTCCCGCACCAATGATAGTTACTTTCATTTTGCGGAATCATATGTTTATATGTACAAAAGTAAAGAAAATAATCGGATGAATAAATTGCAAATCGTATATTTGCCTTATAATAAAATAACTAAACAAAATGAACATGAGAAAACTGATCGCAGCCGGATTGTTTCTGGCTTGTACACTAACTACGATTCAGGCACAGACTGAAGATGGGTATGTATTTACTACCATTAAGGAAGCAAAAATAACTCCTGTGAAAAATCAGAACCGTACCGGGACCTGTTGGTCTTTCTCCGGTGTAGGGATGCTGGAAGCAGAGATCCTGCGCATGGGAAAAGGGGAACATGACCTCTCTGAAATGTTTATTGTAAATCATTCTTACAAAGACAAAGCGGAAAAGTTTGTGCGTCTGAAAGGGTATCTGAACTTCGCACAGGGAGGTTCTTTTGAGGATGTATTGTATGCAACCAAACATTATGGAGCTGTTCCGGAATCTGTTATGCCGGGATTGGAATATGGGGAAGATATGCACGTGCATAACGAACTGGAAAGTGTGGCTTCCGGTTATTTAAATGCAGTGATCAAAAATCCGAACGGCAAATTATCAACAGCCTGGAAAAAGGGGTTTGACGGGATTATTGATTCTTATTTAGGAGCTATTCCTGAGAAATTCACTTACAATGGAAAAGAATATACCCCACAAAGTTTCGTCAAAGAATTGGGATTAAACATCGATGATTATGTTTCTCTCTCTTCTTTTACTCATCATCCATTCTACACTAAATTCGTAATTGAAGTAGAAGATAACTGGCGATGGGGGGAAGCCTATAACCTGCCGTTGGCTGAATTTATGGATGTGGTACGTAATGCCGTGAATACGGGTTATACAATTGCATGGGCATCTGACGTAAGTGAGATTGGCTACACGCGTGATGGGATCGCTGTTGTCTCGGATGTAGAGGCTATTGAAACTTCCGGTTCGGATCAGGACAGATGGATCGGATTAAGTAAAAGAGAAAAAGAGGATGAGATCCGTAAGATCATTCAGCGTCCATGCCAGGAATTAACGATCACACAGGAATTGCACCAGATTGGATTCGATAACTTCCAGACTACAGATGACCATGGGATGCTGATCTATGGTTTGGCACAGGATCAGACTGGCAAAAATTTCTTCAAAGTGAAAAATTCCTGGGGTACTCAAACCAAATATGATGGTATCTGGTATGTTTCAGAAGCATTCGTAGCCTACAAAACAACAAACATCGTAGTACATAAAGATGCGATCCCAAAAGCCATTCGTACGAAGCTGGGAATTTGAGATTGTATGCAATAAAATTCAGGTAGTTAGTAGATCGTTGTTGGTGGAAAATCCACCAAGATTTCTCATAAGCGGAGCGAATCCCTACTAACGACCGGCTATCAAAAAAGAGGCGCCTTCAAGGGAAAGAGGCGCCTCTGTCGTTTATACAAAGATGGACTATAAGGTTAGGGAATTATTTTTTTCGTTTCAACGCATAGCTATAATTGGATACGGGACTCATATGTTCCATGGCCTGATTCAGAACAATCAAACTATCTCCATCCACACAAAGGTAGAGCGAGGAGGTTCCATCCTGTGGGATCAGTTCATAAACAATTTCCTCTTTATCCTCCCGTTTCCGATGTAAGGTTTGCTTTTTCCCTACGATTGTATAGGTATGAGATTCTCCGTAACTATCTTCCAGATAGGTAGTGGAAAGAGAAAAAACCCCTTCCTGACTTCTTTCCTGAGCCCAGATGGTAAGGTTATATTCAATCCCCGGCCCGTCCGCCGCAGGTAATAAACCTTCATATTCATATTCGATTACGTCTCCCAGCGTATCTTCATAATGAAGAGAGTCCATTATATTGATCGGAGTAGCATCAAAATTCACTTCTTCCGCATATCCCTCTTCTACCGGAAAAGTAATTTCATCTGTGACATATTTGTTCTTCTTGTTGCATGCCATACAGAAAAGAATAACAATCAGAGGAATGATATATTTTTTCGTCATACTTGTTTTCTTTGGAATTATTGAGCTATAACAACCATTGCCCCACTTTTTGTTTACTGCCGGAGGCTCTTTTATTAAAAAAAGCCTGAAAAGACACACGGTCTTTCCAGGCTTTCCTGTATTTACAAGGTTTTTTTAAACTCCTAATGACTTCTTAATACGTTTAATCGCTTCTTTAGCTTCCTCCATGGTTAAAGTCAGGGGTGGCAGAAGACGGATCGTATGGGTTCCGGCTACTCCGGTAAAAACTTTCTCTTCAAACAGCAGTTTATTCCGGACTGCTTTGATGGGTTCTTCAAACTCAACGCCTATCATTAAACCCCGTCCCCGGATCTCTTTGATACCCGGAAGCTTATGTAGTTCATTGATCAGATACTCCCCTACCTTAGCTGCGTTCTCAACCAGTTTTTCCTCTTCCATAATATCCAATACGGCCATTCCGGCAGCACAAGCCAGATGGTTTCCTCCAAAGGTCGTTCCCAGCATGCCGTAGGAAGGTTTAAACATCGGACTGATCAACACTCCCCCCATCGGAAAACCGTTGGCGATCCCTTTCGCTACCGTGATGATATCCGGACGAATACCCGCATATTGATGAGCAAAGAATTTTCCGCTCCGTCCATATCCTGACTGGATCTCATCCAGGATGAGACAAACTTCATACTTCGTACACAGTTCCCGTAGTCCCTGCATAAAATAATCATCCGGGATCTGGATACCACCCACTCCAAGAATGCCTTCTATAATAACAGAAGAAACATCTCCTTTTTTCAGTTCTTCTTCTACTGCGGACAGGTCATTCAGAGGAAGATAAGTCACAGGCATACCTTCATTTACCGGAGCGATAATACTGGGATTATCCGTCACCCGTACAGCAGCAGAAGTCCGTCCGTGAAATGATTTTCTGAAAGAAACCACCCTTCTTTTCCCATTATGAAAAGAAGCCAGTTTCAGTGCATTTTCATTTGCTTCGGCACCTGTATTGATCAGGAACAAAGCATAATCATCATATCCGGACGCCTTTCCTAATTTATCCGCCAGGACCTGTTGTAACGAATTAATCACCGAATTAGAGTAAAATCCCAGCTTATTAACCTGGTCGGTAATAGCGGCCACATATTTGGGATGACTGTGCCCTACCGAGATCACAGCATGTCCACCATACAGGTCCAGGTATTCAGTTCCTTCCGTATCCCAGACGGTACAACCTTTTCCTTTTACGATCTCTATATTAAAAAGGGGATATACATCAAATAGTTTCATCTTTTGTAGTAATTAGTAGTTGGTTACTTTATGAACCCTTAAAATGCCGAAGGCTTCAGATGAAGGCCAACAGTTTCTTCTAAATTGAACAATAAGTTCATATTGTGGACTGCCTGTCCGCTTGCTCCTTTCAGTAAATTATCAATTACAGAAGTGATTAATAATTTATTACCATACTTTTCTAAATGGATCAGACATTTATTGGTGTTCACCACCTGCTTCAGGTCCGGAGCCTTGGGAGTGATAAAAGTAAATGAATGATCATCATAATACTCTTCGTACATACGCCGGATCTCATCCAACTCAACTTTCGTATCCATATAAATAGTAGCAAAGATCCCGCGCGAGAAATTACCACGAACCGGAATAAAGTTGATAGAACTCTGATAGCTGTTCTGCAACTGGGTCAGGCTCTGTGTGATCTCTGCCAGATGCTGATGAGTAAAAGGTTTATAGATGGAGATGTTATCGTTTCTCCAGCTAAAATGCGTAGTGGCAGAAGGCTTCACCCCTGCTCCTGTAGATCCGGTGATCGCATGTACATGCAACTCACTATTTAGCATCAGGTTTTTAGCCAGTGGAAGAACTCCTAACTGAATGCAGGTTGCAAAACAACCCGGATTAGCTACATATTTAGATTTACAGATATTCCGCCGGTTCAGTTCCGGTAGTCCGTAAATGAATGTATGCTCTTCGCTTTCCATACGGTAATCCGTAGAGAGGTCAATGATCTTTATGTGATCCGGTATCGTATGGCTATCCATAAACTTTTTAGTATCACCATGCGCCGTACAGAAGAAGATCAGATCTACCTGTTCAAAAGGTAATTCATCCGTAAAGACCAGATCCGTTTCACCATATAATCCGGCATGCACATCGGTAATCTTATTGCCGGCATTACTTGTACTGTTTATAAAAACTATCTCCGCATCCGGGTGATTGATCAATAAACGGATCAGCTCACCTGCCGTATACCCGGCACCACCTATGATTCCTATCCTGATCATTATTTTTGGTTTTTCTTTTCTACGGAATAATAAATTTTCATCTGATTACCCAATATTTTGGTAAAGCCTTTTACATCATCTGCGGTCCAGGCTTTCTGCTCTTCTCCATATACACCGAAGTCACTCTTCATCAGATCATAATCACTTTCTACGCCTACCAATGTATAGGTATAAGGGCGAAGCGTAATGATCACACGGCCTGTTACATTCTTTTGTGAACTTTGCAGGAAGGCTTCCATATCACGCATCACAGGTTCCAGATATTGTGCTTCATGCAGAAACATACCATACCAGTTTCCTAACTGGTCTTTCCAGTATTGCTGCCATTTGGTCAACGTATGTTTTTCCAGCATCTTATGTGCATTGATGATCAATAACGGTCCGGCTGCTTCAAAACCTACACGGCCCTTGATACCAATGATCGTATCTCCAATATGCATATCACGTCCAATCGCCCAGCGGGATCCTAATTCCTCCACCTTACGGATGGCATCTAATTTGTTTTCAAAGATTTCACCGTTCACACCCACGATTTCCCCGTTCTCAAAATCAATGAACATATCCTCTTCTATCTCATCTTCCGCTTCTAATTGGGACGGATAGGCTGCATCCGGCAACGTCTGGTTAGAGTGCAAAGTCTCTTTTCCTCCCACACTGGTTCCCCAAAGCCCTTTGTTGATAGAATATTCCATTTTTACGAAATCAGCCTCATATCCATGTTCTTTCAGATAGTTGATCTCATACTCCCGGCTCAGGTTCATGTCACGGGTCGGTGTGATGATCTCAATCTCCGGAGCCAGGACATCAAAAGTCAGGTCAAAACGTACCTGGTCATTTCCTGCACCTGTACTTCCGTGAGCCACCGCATCCGCTCCGATCTCTTTCGCATAATTGATAATTGCCAAAGCCTGGAAAATACGTTCCGAACTTACGGAAATAGGATAGGTTCCGTTACGCAACACATTGCCGAAGATCATATATTTAATACTCTTCTCGTAATATTCCTTTTCTACATTTAAGGTTACATGCTTAACCGCTCCCAGTTTGTAGGCTCTCTCTTCGATCGCTTTACACTCCTCTTCCGTAAAACCGCCGGTATTGGCTAACGCTGTATAGATCTCAAAATCTTTTTCTTTTGATAAATACATGGCACAGAAAGAGGTATCCAAACCACCACTGAACGCTAAGACTACTTTTCTTTTCATTGCTTATCTATTTTGTTATTTTTTTAATTCCTGAATTTTATGGTCTGTATTTTTTCTCATCGGCCTCCCGTTTGGCACGATGAGGATCCTGCGGATCATACAACATCGCTGTACATATACAATAACGGCGCTCTGTCCGGACCAGTATATCATGATTCACACATCCTTCACATCCCCTCCAGAAGGCTTCATCATCCGTCAGTTCCGCAAAGGTGACCGGAACATATCCCAGCTCCGTATTCATTTTCATAACGGCACTACCGGAAGTCAGACTAAAGATCTTCGCTTTGGGCCACCGGAGACGGGCCAACTGGAAAGAGGCCTCTTTTATACGGGTCGCCAGACCATGTCGCCGGAATTTATCCACGACGATCAGTCCGGAAGTAGCTACATATTGCTTATTCCCCCAGGACTCAATATAGCTGAAGCCGGCAAATTCCTCCCCGGCTAATGCAATAATGGCTTTGCCCTCTTTCATTTTCTGCGCCACATATTCGTGCGAACGCTTGGCAATCCCGGTTCCCCGGACTTTAGCTGCCGCTTCGATCGTTTCCAGAATCGCATCTACATACTTTTCATGGCTATCGTCGGCCACCATTACATCTATTTCACCTTCAAATTCTTTCATTGATCGTTTACTGTTATCAAAATCTTATTGTAAAAACCGGGCCAGCACATCTGCCATACTTTTCCGGTTGGAACCTTCCTGCAGGATCACCAGGATCGTATCATCCCCGGCAATCGTACCCAATATATTCTGCGGTGCCAGTGTATCTATATCGGAAGCAATCCCCATCGCATATCCCGGACGGGTCTTCACTACGGCCAGATTTCCACTGAACTTAATATCCGGATGATACTGGAACTGAGGTTTCTCTGTTTTCACTGCCATCACATGGTCCGGTAGTTTATACACATAGTTATCATTTCCATTATGTACTTTGACGATCTGCAATTGCTTGATGTCTCTTGACAAAGTAGCCTGGGTAATAGAGAAACCATACTCATTCAGTTTGTTGAGCAGTTCTTCCTGATTACCGATCTCCTCCGTCGTAATAATCCGGCAAATGGTATCTAATCGTTCTTTCTTAACACGCATCCTTTGTATATTTATGCAAATTGGCTGCAAATATAACAGATCAGAATGAATAAATATGCACAAAACAGCTGTTTTTTTGGATATTTATTAATATTCTTCTTACTTTTTGGCTTCTATCTGCTTATTTCCCGGAGAAATGATTCCACAGGAGAGACAAAAATGTTAAACTCACCTGTTTTGTAATCCTTTTCACCGGTCAAGTGTTTATTTAATACCCTGAAAGATTCCCAGGCTGTTTTACAGGGTAAAAGTACAAAACCAAACCATTTCCGGAACTATAAAAAATGAGTACGTTAATTTTAGGGGTAGGTAATATGCTCCTCAAAGACGAAGGAGTAGGCATCCATACGGTCTATGAATTAAAAAAAGAGATTCTTCCAAGGAATGTAAAGATCATGGACGGAGAAGCTTACAAACCCAAGCTTTTAAAATGGTCACATCAATACGACCACATTATTATCATTGATGCCACCCTGGATAATAATCCGCCGGGAACCGTACAGCTCATACGCCCCAGATATACCACGAATTTCCCGCTGTTAATGAGTGCTCAGGAAATCCGTTTACGCGATATTATCGAACAGATGTATTTAACCGGATATGAACCAAATATATACCTGATCGTCGTTTCAGCAGCAAGCGTGAATAAAGTGGGTACAGAATTATCTCCCTCTGTTGCATCAGCCGTTCCCCAGGTAGTCAGTCTTGTCAAAAAGATTATTCAGCGTTCTCAAAAAGTACAAATCGTTGAATATTATCTTTAATTTCATGCTGTCTCTTTTAAATAGAATATTCACAAAAGATCGTGTACTGCGGTATTTTGGTGATTTACCAGGACTCTATTTATAAAAGAAACTTAATTGAAAACCAATATTGATAACATTCTATAGATAATAGATACCCCAAAAGCAAAGTAAATATAGTAAAAAGAATTTGAGCATATTTATTTCTCAATTTATAAGCTATATATCCTAATCCCATACCCAAAATATGGATTATATATTCTGGTAATGATACTAAGGTATCATAGAAATAAATAATATGTAAAGGTAAGTTTAATATGGAAACTCCTATAATTCCACAAATTAATATCTGCTCAGGTGAAAGCTGCTGATAAGATTTTCTTAATAAGAAAAATAAAATAAGATAATAAATAACGAAACCCACTAACGATGATAATGGCAAACCGGTCCATGTTAAAATTCTAACATATCCTCCTCGCAACGGCATTAATACAATAGCAACAAGAAAAAATAAAAAAATAACTTTAACAAGCGACCTGTATGGTTTCATATTTACTTTTTTGAAACATGGATAAGAACAAAACCCTGAATACTAATATCCACTCCCGAGTATAAATATAGTAAAATATATCAAAGAAATATACGCCTACATCTTTCCGGAGAAAAAAGAAATTCAAAAAACAGGAAAAATATTTGCAGTTTGTAAGACATTCTATATATTTGCTGCCGTAATAACAAAAAAAGAGATGAATACAATTTTAGTAAATACATATTGGTGGCGCTTCCTATTACCCTCCCGGTCGTAAGGAACGCAGACTTGTGTATATACAAAATCAAAGATATTTAGTAAAAGGTCTGTCGCACTTGCGGCAGACCTTTTTCATTCAGCAGGTAGAGTTCAAATAAAAACAAAATAAAAAACAAATGAAAACGTATCAAGTAGACGAAAACGGTTATTATGGAGACTTCGGTGGAGCATACATCCCGGAAATACTTCACGAGTGTGTAACACATTTACAGCATACTTATCTGGACGTCCTACAAAGCGAAAGTTTCAGAGAAGAGTTCAACCAGTTACTTCGTGATTATGTAGGCCGCCCCTCTCCTCTTTACCTGACCCGGCGGTTAAGTGAAAAATACGGATGTAAAATCTATCTCAAACGGGAAGACCTGAATCATACAGGTGCTCACAAGATCAATAATACAATCGGACAGATCCTGCTGGCCCGCCGTTTAGGAAAAACCCGGATCATTGCAGAAACCGGAGCCGGACAACACGGAGTAGCTACAGCAACGGTGTGTGCCCTGATGAATATGGAATGTATCGTATACATGGGTAAAACCGACGTAGAAAGACAGCACCCGAATGTTCAGAAAATGAAAATGTTAGGAGCAAAGGTCGTTCCCGTCACCTCCGGAAATATGACCTTGAAAGATGCAACAAACGATGCGATCCGTGACTGGTGCTGCAATCCTTCGGACACCTACTATATTATCGGATCAACCGTAGGACCACACCCCTATCCGGATATGGTCGCCCGTTTGCAATCGGTGATCAGTGAAGAGATCAAAAAACAGTTGCAGGAAATGGAGGGGCGTGATTATCCGGACTACTTAGTAGCCTGTGTGGGAGGAGGTAGCAATGCAGCCGGAACAATTTACCATTACATAGATGATGAACGGGTGAAGCTGGTTCTGGCAGAAGCCGGAGGAAAAGGAGTGGATTCCGGTATGAGTGCCGCGACCATCCAGTTAGGAAAAAAAGGGATCATTCACGGTGCACGGACCTTAGTCATGCAAAGTGAAGACGGACAGATCGAAGAACCTTACTCTATCTCTGCCGGTCTTGACTATCCGGGAATCGGACCTATCCATGCAAACCTCGCTACCACCAAACGGGCAACGATCCTGTCTGTGGATGATGATGAAGCGTTGAATGCCGCTTTTGAACTCACTCAACTGGAAGGGATCATTCCGGCTCTGGAAAGTTCCCATGCCTTAGGGGTACTGAGCAAGATCGACCTGAAACCGGAAGACGTAGTAGTCCTTACTCTATCCGGACGTGGCGATAAAGATATGGATACCTATATTAATGCTTTCAATAAAAAATAATAGCCCTATGAACTATACATTTAAAACCATAAGCAAAAAAGTCCTGGGAGATCTTCATACTCCTGTAAGCATCTATCTGAAAGTCCGGGATATTTATCCGGAATCCACCCTACTTGAAAGTTCAGATTTTCATGGGAAAGAGAACAGCCATTCTTATATAGCGCTTTGTCCGTTAGCCAGTATCGGGATTAATAACGGGGAATGTACGGCCACTTTCCCGGATGGAACGACCGAGGTCCATCCCATGACAGAGACTTATAACGTGGCAGATGCCATGACGGCCTTTCTGAAACGTTTCACCATAGAAGGAGAAAACAAAGAGAACTGCGGACTATTTGGATATACGGCATTTGATGCTGTACGCTATTTCGAAAATATTCCTGTGATGGAAGCTCACCATGAAGAGAATGATGCACCGGATATGCTATACATATTATATAAGTATCTATTGGTATTTGATCACTTCAAAAGTGAAATGACATTGGTAGAACTGGTCCGCAACGGGGAAGAAAGCCGCATCCAGGAAATAGAAACCCTTATTGAAAACCGGAACTTTGCTTCCTATAACTTTCAGACTGCCGGAGAAGAAACCTCTCCGATCACGGATGAAGAATACAAAGCGATGGTTCGCCAGGGGATTAAACACTGTCTGCGTGGGGATGTTTTCCAGATCGTACTGAGCCGCCGTTTCGAACAACCTTTCAAAGGGGATGATTTTAAAGTATACCGGGCCCTCCGGAGTGTAAATCCCTCTCCTTACCTTTTCTATTTTGACTTCGGCGGATTCCGCATTTTCGGATCTTCCCCGGAAACACACTGCAAGGTAGAGGACAACCATGCAAGTATTGATCCCATTGCCGGAACAGCTTTCCGCACCGGAAACGTAGCAATGGACAAACAACGCACGGAGGCTTTATTGGCAGATCCGAAAGAAAATGCAGAACATGTGATGTTAGTAGACCTGGCCCGGAATGATCTGAGCCGGAACGCTCATCAGGTGGTAGTTGATTTTTATAAGGAAGTTCAATATTACAGCCACGTGATCCATCTGGTGTCCCGGGTAAGCGGAGATATTGACGAAAACAGTAATCCGGTAAAGACCTATATTGACACCTTCCCGGCAGGCACGTTGAGTGGTGCGCCCAAAGTAAGAGCCATGCAATTGATCACGGACCTTGAAAAACATAACCGGGGTGCCTATGGAGGATGCATCGGTTTTATCGGTCTGAACGGCGATCTGAACCAGGCGATCACCATCCGTTCTTTCGTTAGCCGTGGAAATGTACTCTACTATCAGGCGGGTGCCGGTATCGTTGCCAAAAGTAATGACGAAAGAGAACTACAGGAAGTGAACAATAAGTTGGGAGCCTTGAAAAAAGCGATTGACCTGGCAGAGAAACTAAAAAATTAAAATCAAAAGACAATGAAAATATTATTATTCGATAACTATGATTCTTTCACTTATAACCTGTTACATATCCTGAAAGAATTAGGTGCGGATGTGGAAGTACATCGCAATGATAAGATCTCGTTGGAAGAGATAGACCGTTTTGATAAAATCCTTTTATCCCCCGGTCCCGGCATACCGGAAGAGGCAGGCATCCTGCTACCCTTAATTGAAAAATATGCTCCTACTAAAAGTATTTTAGGTGTTTGTCTGGGAGAACAGGCGATCGGACAGGTATTTGGTGCCCAACTCCTGAATCTGACAGAGGTGCATCACGGGATCTGTTCCGATATCCGGGTAACCGCCAAAGAACCTCTGTTTGAGGATCTGGGAGTTACTTTCCGTGCCGGGCGTTACCATTCGTGGGTAGTCTCCAAAGAAGAATTTCCGGAATGCCTGGAAATTACGGCTGAAGATACGGAAGAGGGACAGATCATGGCGATCCGCCACAAAGAATATGATGTGCGGGGTATTCAGTTCCATCCGGAATCTGTCCTGACTCCGCGAGGAAAAAAGATTATTAAAAACTGGTTAAAAAACTAATCCGATGAAACAGATATTATACAGACTATTTGAACACCAGTACCTGGGAAAAGAGGAAGCCCGTACGATTTTACAGAATATCGCGGAGGGGAAATACAATGACTCACAAATTGCCAGCCTGATCACGGTTTTCCTGATGAGGAATATCTCCGTGGAAGAGCTGACCGGATTCCGGGAGGCCTTGTTGGAAATGAGAGTTCCCGTCAACCTGTCGGAATATAAACCGATTGATATTGTTGGAACCGGCGGAGATGGTAAAAACACCTTTAACATCAGTACGATTGCCTGTTTCATTGTGGCTGGAGCCGGATACCAGGTAGTGAAACATGGGAACTACGGAGCGACCTCCGTCAGTGGCGCAAGCAACGTGATGGAACAGCACGGTGTGAAATTTACGACTGATATCAACCAGTTACGCAGATCCATGGATACTTGTAACATGGCTTATCTGCATGCTCCTTTCTTTAACCCGGCCCTGAAAGCGGTGGCTCCGGTACGGAAGAGTCTGGCAGTCCGGAGTTTCTTCAATATGTTAGGACCTTTGGTCAATCCGGTCATTCCGACCTATCAGTTATTAGGAGTATACAACCTGCCTCTGCTACGTCTCTATAGCTACACATACCAGGAAAGCGGAACCCGCTTTGCAGTAGTGCACAGCTTAGATGGTTTTGATGAGATTTCACTGACCACTGAATTTAAGGTAGCTATGCCGGAAAAAGAAAAACTATACACACCTGAGTTGTTAGGTTTTACCCGTTGTACGGAGGAAGAACTTTCCGGAGGAGAAACTGTGGAAGACGCCGCGTTGATCTTTGATCAGGTGTTGAAAAATCAGGCCACCCAAGCCCAGAAAAACTGTGTGATCGTCAACGCAGCCTTTGCCATCCAGGTGATCTGTCCGGAGAAAAAAATAGAAAGCTGTATAGCAGAAGCACAGGAATCACTGGAAAGTGGTAAAGCATTAGAGATGTTCCATAAATTCATTTCAATCAACTCATGAGTACAAAAGATATTCTACAGGATATAGTTGCCAATAAACGGCAGGAAGTCAAACGGCAGAAAGAAGCGGTAAGTCTGCAAAACATGCTATCCTTCGGAAGTGAACGGCTTGAACGGACACCGGTTTCCATGCGAAACGCATTGGCCGGTTCCCCATCAGGAGTGATCGCGGAATTTAAACGCCGGTCTCCTTCCAAAGGATGGCTGCATCCAAAAGCAAAGGTAGAAGAGGTGGTTCCTTTATACGCGACCGGAGGAGCATCTGCCTGTTCAATCCTGACAGACGGAGACTTTTTCGGCGGATCGCTGGGAGATTTGCAAAGAGCCCGCAAACTGGTGAACATTCCGTTGCTCAGAAAAGATTTTATCATTGATCCCTATCAACTCTATCAGGCCCGCGTGATGGGGGCAGATGCGGTTTTACTGATCGCTGCCTGCCTAACCACAGAAGAATGCCGGGAATTGGCCAGCATAGCTCATAGCCTGAATCTGGAAACACTGTTAGAGATCCATAGTGAAGCAGAACTGGAATATCTGAATCCACATATTGATATGTTAGGAGTGAACAACCGGAATCTGGGAACCTTCCATACAGATATTGAAAACTCTTTCCGGTTAATTGAAAAGATGAAAGAGGCATCTGAAACCACTGGATATAATCCCCTGATGATTTCCGAAAGTGGTATCTCTAACACAGAAGTGGTAAAAAAATTACGCACCAGTGGCTTTCGTGGTTTTTTGATTGGAGAGAACTTCATGAAAACAGAGAATCCGGGTGAAAGCTTAGCTCAATTTATAGGAGAATTAGTATGATCATTAAAGTCTGCGGAATGCGTGACCCGGAGAATATACGGGCATTAAGTAAACTGGATATCCAGTGGATGGGAATGATCTTTTACCCCCCATCCCCCCGCTACCTATTAAAAGAGAAACCTGATAATTTTCCATTCTCTATTCTCCATTCTCCATTAAAAAAAGTGGGTGTCTTTGTGAATGCCACACAGGAAGAGATGATGGAAGCAGCCAGCCGGTTCAGACTGGACTATCTGCAATTACATGGAAACGAATCTCCGGATAGCTGTTACGCGCTACAAAAAAGAGGTTATTCCATTATCAAGGTTTTCTCTGTCGCATCAGCAGCGGATATAGAAAAAACAAAAGAGTATGAAGGAAGAGCAGATTATTTTCTGTTTGATACAAAATGCAGTGAATATGGAGGTTCCGGGAAACAATTTGACTGGTCCGTACTGAATACCTACCAGGGAAATACACCTTTTTTGTTAAGCGGTGGAATCCATCCCGGGAGTGCGGAAGCGATCCGTAATTTTCAGCATCCCAAACTGGCAGGTATTGACCTGAACAGTGGCTTTGAAATTGCTCCGGCCATGAAGGATATCTCCCTTCTTTCTTCTTTTATTCAGGAAATCAAAAAATAAAATAAAGATGAATCGTATACCACAATTATTTAAAACAAAAAAAGACGGGATCTTATCCGTTTACTTCACAGCAGGTTTTCCTCAGTTAGACGATACTATCAGCGTCTTAAAAGCATTAGAGAAAAAAGGAATTGATATGGTGGAGATAGGTATTCCTTTCTCTGACCCGATGGCCGACGGCCCAGTCATCCAGGAGGCATCCACACAAGCATTGAGAAACGGGATGTCATTAAAGAAACTTTTCGAACAATTGAAAGATGTCCGTAAAGAGGTAAAAATCCCTATTATTTTAATGGGATATCTGAATCCCATCATGCAGTTTGGCTTTGAAGACTTCTGCAAAAAATGTGTCGAAGTGGGTGTGGATGGGATGATCATTCCGGATCTTCCATTCGGAGATTATATGTCCGATTTCAAACCTCTGACAGATAAATATGATCTGAGAACCATCATGCTGATCACTCCGGAAACGACAGATGAACGTATCCGGTTGATTGATGACAACACAGACGGATTTATTTATATGGTATCCAGTGCAGCCATTACCGGAACCCAGCAAAGTTTCAATGAGCAGAAACAGGCTTATTTCCGCCGGATCAATGCAATGGGTCTGAAAAATCCCCGCTTAGTCGGATTCGGTATCAGCAACAAAGAGACCTTTGAAGCAGCATCCTCTAATTCATCCGGCGTAATTATCGGGAGCAAGTTCGTGCAACTTCTGAATAGTGAACCCACCCCGGAACAGGCAATAGATCAGTTACTGGAAGCATTGAAACAGTAATGGATCTCTATTCTACAGAAGTGATCGGATCAAAAATCCACTTATTATGTAAGTAGTTGATCGTAGCTTAAAACCCTGACAGAAGTTACAGGTGAAAACCTTGGGATATGGTATCCAGTCGTGGCTGGAAGATTCAAAATAACCCCAAAGGGGTTCCATCAAAAGCCCAGGGATGAGCCAAAGGCGATTCCCTGGGTAGGATTCACCACAAGTCAACCCCGCAGTGGGTTGCATCCTGTGTGGCAGGGAAATGAAACCTTTACAAGGTTACAGAATAATGATCCTTAACCCAGGGGCTCGCTTCGCTC
>JAJQEE010000083.1 GCA_021201865.1 Tannerellaceae bacterium
CTGATAAACTATGCCTGCAACCGTCACAATTTATTGTAAAAATAACAACAGCTATGTGGAAGTTCCTATGGGTGCTACTTTGCTTGAAATTTATGAAGCTGCTGGTTCCCCTTTGTCTTCCCGTCCGATGAATGCGTATGTTAATAACAAAGTGGAAGGCCTGACGTACCGTTGCTGGAATCCTAAAGATGTGGAATTTATGGATTATAGCCGGATGTCCGGCTCACGGGCATATGTCCGGTCTCTTTGCCATATATTTGCCAAAGCCATTAATGATATCTGGCCAACGGCCACCCTGTATCTGGAGCATCCGGTCTCTAAAGGATATTATTGTGTCGTACGGAATGGAAAAAGCGTGGATCATCCGATGATCGATCAGATCAAAAACCGGATGCAGGAGATCATCGCTGCCGATATTCCTTTTCTCCGGAAAGATGTCCGGACGGCAGAAGCTGCTACCCTATTCCGGGAGCGGGGAATGTATGATAAAGCGGATTTGGTGGAGACAGCCGGGTTATTGTATACGACCTATTATGAACTGGATGGATATATTGACTTTTTCTATGGGTGTCTGACCCCCTCCACCGGATATATTCATTTATTTGATCTGGAACCTTATTACGATGGGATCCTCTTGCGGGTGCCACAACGGGAACATGTGAATGAACTGGCGCCGGTGACCTGTCAGGATAAGATGTTCCAGGTATATAAAGAACATTTGACTTTGCAGCGTACGGTAGGGTTGGATACGGTGGGCGACTTGAATAAAGCTATCGAAAAGGGACAATCTTCTGAGATCATTATGGTTTCTGAGGCCATGCAGGAGAAACAGATCGCCCGTATCGCACAGGATATCGCGGAAGCTTATAAAGAGGGGGTGCGGATCGTTTTAATCGCCGGTCCTTCCTCGTCCGGAAAGACCACTTTCAGTAAACGACTTGAAATACAGTTAATCACGAATTTGCTTCATCCGGTCAGCATTTCGCTGGATGATTACTTCCTGAACCGGGTGGATACTCCGAAAGATGAAGATGGAGAGTATGATTTCGAATCTTTATATGCATTGGACCTTTCTTACCTGAATAATGACCTGAAACGGATACTGGCGGGTGAGGAGATTGATCTTCCTTCGTTTAGTTTTGACACGGGGACACGGGTTTATAAAGGGAAGAAACTCAAATTAAAAGAAAATTCAGTGTTGGTGGTAGAGGGTATTCATGGATTGAATCCTGAATTGACCGCTTTTATTGAAGAAAAATATAAATACCGGGTTTATATTTCCGCATTGACTACGATTTCATTGGATAATCATAACTGGATCCCTACTACGGATAACCGTTTACTGAGACGGATTGTCCGGGACTACCGGTTCCGGGGGTATTCAGCCAAAGATACCATCTCCCGCTGGAATAGTGTGAGGAGAGGAGAAGACCGCTGGATTTTCCCTTACCAGGAAAATGCGGATGCCATGTTTAACAGTGCGATGTTATATGAATTAGCGGCTCTCCGTAAATTTGCGGAACCTATTCTGACGGAGGTAAAGGAATCAGACATAGAAAACGCAGAAGCTTATCGCCTGCTACGTTTTCTACGCTATTTTAATTATATCTCTGAAACGGAATTGCCTGGCACTTCTCTCCTGAGAGAGTTTCTGGGAGGCGGAACCTTTAAATATTAAGAGATAAGTTTTTCTTTCAGGAATTGTCCGGTGTAAGATTCCGGACACATGGCTACCTCTTCCGGTGTGCCTGCACAAATGAGTTGTCCTCCGGCTTTTCCCCCTTCAGGACCTAAATCAATCAGATAGTCTGCACATTTGATCACATCCATGTTGTGTTCGATAATGACTACCGAATGTCCTTTACTAATCAGTGCATTAAATGCCTTCAGCAGGGTTTTGATATCATGGAAATGCAATCCGGTGGTCGGTTCATCAAAGATGAACAGGGTCGGCTGCGATTTTTCCTGTGCCAGATAATAAGCTAATTTGACACGCTGGTTCTCTCCTCCGGAAAGGGTAGAAGAGGTTTGTCCCAGTTTGATATAACCAATCCCTACGTCCTGGAGAGGTTTTAGCTTCTTAATGATCTTTTTGGTCTGGTTTTCCGGATGTTGTTCAAAGAATTCGATCGCCTGGTTTACGGTCATATCTAACAGGTCATGAATATTCACTCCATGAAATTCTACTTCCAGTATTTCGGATCTGAACCTTTTCCCATGACAGGCTTCGCATTCGAGCGTAATATCTGCCATGAACTGCATCTCAACCGTGATCGTACCTTCTCCTTTACATTCTTCGCACCGGCCACCCTCTTTGTTGAAGGAAAAATAAGCAGCGTTAAAGCCCATTTGTTTAGATAGAGCCTGTTCCGCATATAATTTGCGGATCTCATCATACGCCCCGATATAGGTGACCGGATTAGATCGGGAGCTTTTCCCGATGGAATTCTGATCTACAAACTCGATTCCTTTTACCAACTGGAGATCCCCTTCGATAGAGGTACAGTCTACGGTGAATCGTGCTGTGTTGTCCAGCATATGCTTTACTCCCTGATAGAAAATGTCTCTGACTAATGAGCTTTTTCCGGAACCACTGACTCCGGATACCACAGTCATTACATTGAGCGGAAATTTAACATCCACATTCTTCAGGTTATTTTTCCTGGCTCCCTTTACCTCTATATAGTTGTTCCAGGGTCTTCTGAAGGATGGAAGGTCAATCTTATCTTCTCCTGTCAGATAACGTACGGTGTGACTTTTACTATTCTTTTCCAGACTGTTGATATCTCCCTGGTAAACGACTGTCCCACCCAGCCGGCCGGCTTCCGGACCAATATCAATGATATAGTCTGCAGCACGGATAATCTCTTCATCATGTTCCACGACCACAACTGTGTTACCTAATTCCTGTAACTGTCGAAGCACTTTGATGAGCAGGTCTGTGTCTCTGGAGTGAAGCCCGATACTGGGTTCATCCAATATATACAGAGATCCAACTAAGCTACTTCCCAGTGAAGTGGCCAGATTGATCCGTTGGCTTTCCCCCCCGGAGAGGGAAGAAGAAAGACGGTCCAGTGTAAGATATCCTAATCCGACATCCAGCAGAAACTGGAGCCTGTTGTTGATTTCCGTCAATAACCGTTTGGCAACTTGTGCATCTGTTTCGTCTAACTGAAGCGTATCAAAAAAGGCTTTTGCTTCTGTGATAGGCAATGCGACCAGTTCAGCAATATTTTTTCCTCCTACTTTGATATATAATGCTTCCGGTTTCAGGCATCCTCCTTTACAGGTTGGACAGGTTGTTTTTCCCCGATAGCGGGCCTGCATCACCCGGTATTGTATTTTGTAAAGATTCTCTTCCACGAAGGCAAAGAAATCATCAATACCATGTAGGCCCTTAGCCCCTTGCCACAGGAGATCCTTTTCCTTTTCCGTGAGTTCAAAATAGGGGCGGTGGATCGGGAATTTGTATTTTTCACTCTCCTCGATGAACCGCTGTTTCCATTCTCCCATGACTTCCCCTTTCCAGCAAACAACTGCTCCGTCATAGACGGAACGGCTTTTGTCCGGGATAACCAGGTTTTCATCAATTCCCAGGATCTTACCAAACCCTTCACAAACAGGACAGGCTCCTACTGGATTATTAAAGCTGAACATCATTTCCGATGGTTCTTCGAAAGTGATTCCGTCCGCTTCAAACTTTTTCGAGAATTCCCGTGTAATTGTTTCTTCCGGTAAATAGATACGGATCAGACAGGTTCCGTGTCCTTCAAAAAAAGCGGTCTCTACGGAATCTGCTAACCGGCTTTTCAATATCTTATCTTCTGAAATCGTTAACCGGTCGATCAGTATTTCAATATCCGGAGTTTGTAAAAGTTCTTCATTATCTATTACTTCCTGAATACGGCATACATTATCCTGAATGGACAGACGGGAATATCCCTCTTTTTGCAGAATCTCCAGTTGTTCTTTCAGGCTCCGGCCTTCCGGAATGATAACGGGTGTAAATACGGCGAACTTACTTCCGGCCGGAAAGGAAAGTACCCACTTCACAATATCACTGGCCTGATGTTTTTTTACCTCTTCTCCGGAAACCGGTGAAATCGTTTTCCCTATCCGGGCAAACAGCAATCTCAGGTATTCATATATTTCAGTAGAAGTCCCTACCGTGGAGCGTGGATTCCGGGTATTTACCTTTTGTTCGATCGCAATCGCCGGTGGAATTCCTTTGATATAATCACATTCCGGTTTGCTCATCCGGCCCAGGAACTGCCGGGCATAGGCAGAAAGACTTTCCACATATCTGCGTTGTCCTTCAGCGTATAGAGTATCGAAAGCCAGGGATGATTTTCCACTACCGGAAAGGCCGGTAATGACCACTAATTTGTCCCGCGGGATCTCGACATCGATATTTTTTAGATTGTTGACGCGTGCGCCTTTGATTAGTATATTTTTTTCTTCGGTCATATATGATTACCCTTTTTACAAGAACAAACAAAGATACGAAAAATACACTAATTTTTTAGCTTTCAACGCTCTTTGAATATTCCTAACGACTATTAAGTTTTATGCGGGACGAAAGCAGTTGTTTTATTATTTATTTAATAATATACCTGTTGATAAACCTGTTGATAACTTTTGAATTCACTGTTAATAACTTTTCCAATATCTGTTGATAAACTTGTTGATATGTTTAAAAATGGGATAATTTTCCCTGTTACGTTTATCTTTTTATTTGTTCTTTAAACAACTGATGATTAGTTTATTATAAAATTAAAATGTTAAAAACTTATTTTTAACTTTATTTTTTTGAACAGTTGTTGAACATATTGTTGATAACTGTTGTTCTTAATGTAGTATTATTGTGAAATGTTGAAAATGAAATTATTTCTTACAGGTCTTTTGTAAAAAATCATGTAGGGATAGAAAAAGAGAAGATGTTTAAATTATGAGTAAATCCGGACTGTCGTTTTTGTGTTTATTATGAGCCATTCTGATGATAAACATATAAATTTGTAGAAGAATACTAATCTTTTAACAAATTGACAGCTTCTATGTTTACTAAGTATATTCGTTTGTTTTTAATACTGTTGCCTTGTCTGGCTATTTCCTGCTCAACCCTTCGTGAAACTGCTGTTCCTGTGAAAGAAAAGTCTCTGAAAAGAGAATTCCGGGGAGCATGGATACAGACGGCTTTTCAGAGTGAGTATAAGGATATGAAACCAACACAGATGAAAAGAGATTTTATACGGAAACTGGACTTTCTTCAAAGCTGTGGGATCAACGCGATCATTTTCCAGGTACGTCCGGAAGCGGATGCTTTCTATAAATCGGACATAGAGCCATGGAGTCGCTTTTTCACAGGTAGGCAGGGACTGGCTCCTGACGGGGAGTTTGACCCGATGGCTTTTCTGATCGGGGAATGTCACAAAAGAAATATGGAATTTCATGCCTGGTTGAATCCTTATCGTGCCAGTACATCCGGCCAGACAATTTTTGCAGATACTCATATTTATCATTCTCATCCGGAATGGTTTGTCCATTATAATAAACAGGTGTTATTTGATCCGGGGGTACCGGACAGCCGGAAATTTATCTGCCGGGTAGTACGTGACATTGTGAGTCGTTATGATGTGGATGCGATCCATATGGATGATTATTTTTATCCTTATCCGGCGCCGGGGATACCTTTCCCGGATGATCAAAGCTTCCGGAGATATGGCTTGACTAATGGATACACGGAAGCACAGCGGGATGACTGGAGGCGGAACAATGTCAATACATTGATCAGTGAATTAAAGCGCACGATCCTTTTGACTAAACCCTGGGTAAGATTCGGTATCAGTCCGTTTGGAATCTACCGGAATAAGAAAAGTACACCGGACGGGTCCGGAAGTAATACCAATGGTTTGCAGAATTATGATGATCTGTATGCGGATATTACCTACTGGGTGAAGCAAGGCTGGATCGACTATAATATACCTCAGATCTATTGGGAGATCGGTCATACGGCTGCGGATTATACCACGTTGATCAAATGGTGGGATAAAAATGCGAACGGCGGGCATCTCTATATTGGTCAGGATGTCGCCCGGACAATGAAAGCCGGACAATTGACTGAGAAAATGAAATATGAAAGAATGCTGCCTCATATAGATGGAAATTGTTTCTGGCCGGCCAATGAGATCCTGTGGAACAACCAGGGAGTCGCAGATAGTCTGAAAAGAAATTATCACCGGTATCCGGCGCTGATACCTGCTTATACACATATGCATGACCGGGCTCCGGAGGAGGTAAAGGATTTGAAGGTGGAATGGACGGCTGACGGTTATCTGTTACATTGGAAAGCCCGGCAGAGTAAAACCAATCCGGAACTGGCCAGTTATTTTGTGATCTATCGTTTTGAAGATAAAGAGGTGGTGGATCCGGAGGACCCTTCTAAAATTGTGGGTATAACCAGAGAAATGAAATATCAGTTACCTTATGAAAAAGGTAAAATAAAATACCGTTATGTTGTGACGGCCGTGGACCGTTTCCATAATGAAAGCACAAAAGGAAAAATTAAGAAGGTTAAACTATAAACTAATAGCTATGTGCGAGGGAAGAAACAGTATATATACGAATTGTGTTTCATGTGAACAATATCAGAAACATGTGTTTGAATATCGTAGCTTCCCACGTGGGGTTTTTGTACCTCGTGAAAAATGTCCGCAAAACCGGATCTATTTTGTGCTGGAAGGGGAGATCTGGGTGAATAGTGATGAATATCCGGAT
The DNA here is from genome assembly GCA_021201865.1 of Tannerellaceae bacterium. Lineage (GTDB taxonomy): Bacteria > Bacteroidota > Bacteroidia > Bacteroidales > Tannerellaceae > UBA4116. Next base: position 6,775 of record JAJQEE010000083.1, read on the forward strand.
ACTATTTTACGTGCCGGACAGTTTATTCTTCAGCCGGTTGGTTCCCGAATAGAATACCGGGTTCATACTCCGACAGAAAGTATTTTTTATTCATTCGACCGAATACAGAATGTCTGTGAGGAGAGAGTGAAAAGTGGACTGGGCTGTCTGGAAGGAAGAGTACCTTCTCCAAAAGTGATGGAAGCCTGTGGAGCCTTACGTACTTTCTTAGATAGTATGAAAACCTATCTGACTGATGATCTGTTGTGTGCGGGATTTTTACAGGCTAAACGCTCGGAACTGTTTTATCTGTTGAATTGTTATTATCCGATCAAAGAATTGACAGAGTTTTACTCCTCTATCTATAGCTATACGAAGAGCTTTCGTTTTTTGTATTAAACAATTATCAGAAAGTGCGTGATGTAGAAGAGTTTGCGGAATTGGGAGGCTATTCGGTCCCCACCTTCCGCCGGATCTTTAAGGAAACGTTTGATGAGCCGGTATATCAGTGGATGTTAAAACATCGCTGTCAGGACATCCGGAATGACCTGATTACCTCTGATATGTCTATTTCTCAGATTTCTAATAAGTATGGATTTGAATCTTTGGCAAATTTTTCGCATTTTTGTAAAGCTAATTTTGGCAAATCTCCCCGAGGACTGCGGTCTGAATAGGAAAACAAAAAGAAAAAACGCATGAAAATAAAGATAATTACGTTACTTGCCCTTTTCATCGGCTGTATTAGCAGTTGTTCGGATGATGGTCCTATTATCGGTCCTGATAACCCGGACGGTCCTTTCAAGAAAACGGTTCTTCTTTATATGGTGGCCGAGAATAATTTGAGTTCTGCTGGCTACAATAATATTGAGAATATGATGAAAGGATCCAATGCGACTAATTTAAAAGATAAAAATGTTCTTATTTATTTTGATCCTGTGGATGATACTACTGATCCAGAAGATGAAAAATATGACCCGGATAAAGGGAAGCCTACGCTTTTACAACTTAGGTTAAACAATTATTCAGAAGTTGTATTAGATACTATCCAGCGGTTTGAAGAACATAATTCAGCATCTGTTGAAGTTTTGTCTAAAATTATAAGTTTGATGTCTCAATATGAATCAGAAAGTTATAGTCTGATTTTGTGGGGGCATGCAACTAATTGGTTCCCGTCTGACTTTCAGAGTAAGTTTACAGTTTTAAATAATGAAAGAAATAGTCAGGTTGTAAATAATGATATTCCACCGTTGGAGACTTATGCCTATGGAGATGATAATAAACGTTGGTTAGAGATTGATGAACTTGCTGAAGCTATTCCGGATCAATTGTTTGATATGATCCTTTTTGATGCATGCTATATGGGAAGTGTAGAGGTGGCATATGAATTAAGAAATAAAGCTAAACATTTTATTGCTGCTTCCAGTGAAATTATCTCATTTGGTTTCCCTTATAACAGAGTGATGGATTATTTGTTAGGAACTGGTTCTGAAACGGATTACCGAATGATCTGTCAGGAATATTATGATTATTATAATAGTATGACCGGCCAGTATAGATCTGCTACTATTGCATGGACACGTTTGGACAAAATGACAGATCTTGCCACTGCTGTTCATAATATACTTGCTAGTAATCAGGAAGCAGCTAAGAATGTTAATCTAACTCCTATCCAAAATTTTGACAGGGTTTCCAAACGTCGGGTGATGAGAGATCTGGAACAATATATTGAAGCTATCGCTCCAGCCTCTGAATATAGTGTGTTTCAATCGGTTTTAGAAGAGGTAGTTCCTTTTGAAAAACATACAGATATTTTTATAGATTATGCTATTAACCGTCATTGTGGACTGACAATTTATCCTTATTATTCATATAATTATACGATTAATCTGGATTATCAGAATTTAGCTTGGTATAAAGCTGTTTATAAATAAACTCATAAATATATAAAAAGAAAGCCGCCTGACTTATTATTAGAACAGGCGGCTTTCTTTTTATAATAAGGTGCTTTCAAATCCTTTCCAGTGTTGTTTTCAGGAAATCCCAGATCTTGGCTACGGACGGAATGTTGATCCTTTCATCCGGTGAGTGAGGATATTCGAGGTCCGGTCCAATAGAAATCATATCCATATTTGGATAGGCTCCCTGAATGATGCCACATTCCAGACCGGCATGCATCACTTTCACTTCCGGTGTTTTATGATACATCTCTTCATAGACCTGTTTCATCAGTTTCAGCACCGGAGAGTCGATGTCCGGTTGCCATCCGTTGTAAGCTCCTCCATATTCTACTTTGGCTCCGGCCAGTGCAAAGACACTTTCCAGACTGGAATAGACAGAGGCTTTCCGGCTTTCGGATGAACTCCTAATTAATATTTTTACTTCGATTAAGCCATTCGCAGATTTTACAACTGCCAGATTGCTGGAAGATTCAACTGTTCCCGGGAAGGAGGCCAACATACTGATTACTCCATTCTGACAACCTTCAATCGCATTGATCAGGTCATCCTGGATCTCTTCCGGAATAAGAGAGGTAGGCAATTCTGCTGTTTCAGCAGTAAAAGATATATTTTCTTCTATCCCTTTATATTCTTCGCGGTAGAGGTCCTGGTAGTCTGCAACCATTTCCCACAGGACTTCCGCATTTTCACCAGGAATAGTAACCACTGCGAATGCTTCGCGTGGGATCGCATTCCGTAAAGATCCTCCTTCTACAGAAGCCAGACGGGCGCCACATCCAGCTACGGCTTCTTTTAAGAAACGAAACATCAGTTTGTTTGCATTGGCACGACCTAAATGGATATCTACTCCGGAATGTCCTCCTTTTAAACCTGTCAGGCTTAGTTTAAAGGCAATATCTCCTTCCGGAATGTATTCATCTTCTTTAAACTGGAAAGAGATATTCAGGTCTGCACCTCCGGCACAACCCACGAATAATTCTCCCTCTTTTTCCGAATCACAATTAATCAGGATCTCTCCTTTACAGAAGCCGGGTTTTAATCCGAATGCACCGTCCATTCCCACTTCTTCATCTATAGTGAAAAGTGCTTCAACCGGTCCATGTTCCAGTGTATTGTCAGCAAGTACGGCCATGGCCAAAGCAACGCCAATCCCGTTATCAGCTCCCAGGGTGGTATCCCGGGCTGTGACCCAGTCTCTTTCTACATACGCATCAATAGGATCTTTCAGAAAGTCATGGTTCACATGAGAGTTTTTCTGGGGTACCATGTCGAGGTGAGATTGCAGGATGACGCCTTTATGATCTTCCCTGCCTGTTGTTGCCGGTTTTCGGATCAGCACATTTCCTGTTTCGTCCTGCAAAGTTTCCAAACCTAAACGTTTTCCAAATGAAAGGACGTATTCCGTAACTTCTTTCATATGTCCTGTCGGACGGGGGATTTGTGTTAGATCATAGAAATATCCCCATATCTGATTAGGGGAAAGATCTTTAATGCTTGCTGACATAGAGTAACAATTTAAATTGAATTCTTATTTTAATACAAACGTATTCATTCTACAACAGCCACCGCCTCATTTTTGTTAGTCAGCGGTAAAGCTACGATCCCAAACAGACCACATAAAGCGGTCCATACGGATTGAACGGTGTGCACTACTAATGCGAATGCCAATGCGTCCGTTTCCTTTACTCCATAGCACATCAGGGTAGCTGATACCATAAAATGCCAGGCTCCGATGCCTCCCTGTACAGGAACTGCCACACCAATACTACTCATGGTGAAAGCGATCAGTCCAACGGTGATCCCTAACTCCCGGGTAAAGTCAAAGGCATAAAAAGTGATATAGAAATAAAAGAAATATCCGGTCCAGATCATCGCTGTGTACAAAAGGAATTTAACCTTGTGTTCCATCAGCCAGACGCTTTTCATTCCTTCCCACACATTCCATAACATTCCTTTGGCTTTCTGAACTAATGAGTAATGACCTAAGTAGGTAAAAACAAACCAGATCAGGATGGCTGTCACTGCGATGATCGCAAAGATCCACACAGACAGGAAGTTCCCTTGTATCCCTTCCAGTAAAGCCGGGTTACGGGCAAAAAAGCTAACAAAGAAATTGAAATTGAAAATAAAGATCATCAAGGTGATCAGACCGACTGTGACGGTATCACTGACACGGTCAATCAAAAGGGTTCCCAATAACTTGGAGAACGAAATTTTTTCATATTTGGTAATAATTCCACATCTCCAGACCTCTCCGACACGCGGCAGCACGAAGTTGATTGCATAATTTCCCAATACGGCAAAAACCAGATTACTCATTTTGAAACGCTCTCCTAAGGAACTGATCAATAGTCCCCAGCGTAATCCTCTTACAATATTTGCAGCCAAACCAAACAAAAGGGAGAATAGTAGAATGTCATAACGTACACCTTTCTTTATGAGTTGCCATATTTCACTGAAATCCATTTCCCGGTATAAAAACCACAGAAGAAGACCTCCCAATGCGAGGGGTAATATAATTTTGACGATGTTACTCAGGAGTTTCTTAAAATCCATTACAAATAGGAGACTTTAAATTATTTATTGTACTTTTGCGCATCTGCAAAGATAAACATATTATTTTAATACAAACATTCTGAACTCATAAGAAGTGGATGAGAGTAGTAAGACCCAAGAAAGCATTAGGACAACACTTCCTGAAAGATTTACAGATCGCTGAACGCATTGCGGATACGCTTTCTGACTATAAACAATTTCCGGTATTGGAAATTGGTCCCGGCATGGGAGTTCTCACCTCTTTTTTATTGGATAAAGGCCATGACCTGTCCGTCGTTGAACTGGATCGGGAATCTGTAGCCTATCTGGAACAACATTTCCCCTCTTTGCATGGAAAGATCTTTGCGGAAGATTTCCTGAAACAGGATCTGAAGAATCTTTTTCCCGGCGAATTCTGTATCATCGGGAATTATCCTTATAATATTTCCAGTCAGATTTTTTTTAAGGTGCTGGATTATAAAGAACTGATCCCCTGTTGCTCTGGTATGTTGCAGAAAGAGGTTGCCGAACGTCTGGCAGCAGGTCCGGGCAGTAAAACCTATGGGATATTAAGTGTATTATTACAAGCCTGGTATGATGTGGAATATCTTTTTACGGTCAGTGAAAAGGTGTTCGACCCTCCTCCGAAAGTCAAAAGCGGAGTGATCAGAGCGGTAAGAAATAAGAGGACAGAGTTAGGTTGTGATGAAGGTTTGTTTAAGACTGTTGTTAAAACCTCTTTTAATCAACGACGGAAAACCCTTCGTAATTCGATGAAGCCTATTTTGGGGAAAGATTGTCCTGATTATCCTTTACCTATTTTTGACAAGCGACCGGAGCAACTTTCCGTAGAACAGTTTGTTGAGTTGACTTTGATCACGGAACGTCATTTGAGAGCACAGTAAACAAGTCCCTAACCCTCGTTACTAAGGAGGAATCCGCATGGTTGAATTTACAAAAGAATATATTGAGAACCTGAAGCGTATCATCGACGACCGGGATGATATTAAAGCAAAAGAGTTACTGAAAGATCTTTATCCGGCAGATATTGCTGAGTTATATCAGGATCTGAATCTGGAAGAGGCTATTTATCTTTATCTGTTGATGGATGGGGAAAAGGCGGCAGATGTCCTGATGGAACTGGATGATGAGGATCGTGGAAAGTTGTTAAAGGAACTTCCAAATGAGTTGATCGCCAAGCGTTTCGTGGATAATATGGACACGGACGATGCGGTGGATCTGATGCGGGGATTAGATGAAGACACGCAGGAGGAGATCCTGTCGCATATTGAAGATGTGGAGCAGGCCGGGGATATTGTCGATCTGTTGAAATATGACGAAGATACGGCCGGGGGATTGATGGGGACGGAAATGATCGTGGTGAACGAGAATTGGAGCATGCCCCGTTGTATTGATGAAATGCGTGTCCAGGCTGAAGAGATGGATGAGATCTATTATGTATATGTGGTAGATGATGATGGCCGGTTAAGGGGGGTTTTACCTTTGAAGCGGATGATCACAAACCCTTCTGTCTCCAAGATCAAGCATGTTATGAAGAAAGATCCCATCTCAGTCCGGGATGATGATAGTATTGAAGAGGTGGCACAGATCATCGGGAAATATGACCTGGTAGCGATCCCGGTTCTGGATAGTATCGGACGCTTGGTTGGCCGTATTACGATTGATGATGTAATGGATGAGATGCAGGAACAACATGAACGTGACTATCAGTTAGCTTCGGGTATCTCCCAGGATATAGAAACTTCCGATAATGTCTTTTTACAAACGGCTGCCCGCTTACCCTGGCTGGTAATCGGAATGATTGGTGGGATTGGAAACTCAATTATACTGGGAAATTTTGAAAGTAATTTTGCCTCTAATCCGAAGATGGCTCTTTTCATCCCTTTAATCGGAGGAACCGGTGGGAATGTGGGTATACAGTCCTCTGCTATTGTGGTGCAGGGGTTAGCCAATAATTCACTGAAACCTGAGAATATTGTCCCTCAAATTTTAAAAGAGTCGGTAGTCGCTTTGATTAATGCCAGTATTATCAGTTTGATCGTATTTACCTATAACTTTTTTATGTTGGGCGACCGGGGGATTACTGCATCTGTTTCTCTTAGCCTTTTTGCGGTGGTTATGTTTGCCAGTATATTCGGAACCGTGGTTCCCATCACACTGGAAAAGCTCAAAATAGACCCGGCATTGGCTACCGGTCCATTTATAACGATCACCAATGATATTATCGGTATGATGATCTATATGTTTATCTCCTCGGCTTTGGCCTGACGGGATAAAAAAGGGGAAACATATTGTGTGGTTACAGGGGAAATCGTATTTTTGCAGTCGATTCTAACGAATTACAAATCAAATTTATAGAATAATATATTTATGGCAACAACTGCTGATTTCAGAAATGGTATGTGTATCGATATGGACGGTAACTACTACTTTATTGTTGAATTTCTTCACGTTAAACCAGGTAAAGGTCCGGCTTTCGTTCGTACGAAACTGAAAAACGTAACCACGGGCCGTGTAATTGATAAGACCTGGAACTCGGGTGTAAAAGTGGAAGAAGTTCGTATTGAGCGTCGTCCGTATCAGTTTTTATATCAGGATGATATGGGATATAACTTCATGCATCCGGAAACTTTCGAACAGATCTCTATACCTGGTGAGTCCATTGATGGTGTGCAGTTCCTGAAAGAAGGAGATATGGTCGAAGCCATGGTACACGCTGCCAGTGAAACGATCCTGACCTGTGAATTACCTGCACATGTAGTGTTGGAAATCACTTACACAGAGCCTGGTGTAAAGGGAGATACGGCTACTAATACATTGAAGCCTGCCACTGTGGAAACAGGAGCGGAAGTGCGTGTTCCTTTATTCATCAACGTAGGTGAAAAAATTGAGATTGATACCCGTAACGGTTCTTACGTAGGACGCGTACGCTCGTAAGAATTGAAAATGGGAAATGGAAAATTAGCAAAAAAATAATTTTCAATTCTCCATTTTCCATTTACTTTGAACCTTAAACTTAACTTATGGATAACTATACGATCAAAGAGTGGCCGGAAGAAGACCGTCCACGTGAAAAATTACTTAAAAGAGGCCCGGCTGCTCTTACGGACGCAGAACTGCTGGCCATCCTTATTGCTTCCGGGAACAGTAAAGAATCTGCTGTTCACCTATCCCAGCGAATCCTTTCTTCTGTCGATAATAATCTGAATACATTAGGTAAACTTTCCGTGAAGGAGTTAAAGAAAGATTTTACAGGTATTGGTACTGTGAAAGCTCTTACTATTCTTGCTGCTTTGGAATTAGGTAAACGACATACAAGTAGTGAAACCCTAAAAAGAAATAAGGTCAAAACGAGTGAAGATGCTTTCCGCTTTTTCTATCCGTTGATGAGTGAATTACCCCATGAAGAAGTATGGGGTGTTTTTGTTAATCAGGCCGGAATTGTTAAGAAAAAAATTAAGATCAGCCAGGGCGGGATTAGTAATACGGCTGTAGACATACGATTAATCCTCAGAGCTGCTGTGGACTCTCTTGCTTCCGGTATTATCCTTTGTCATAACCACCCTTCCGGAAATTTGCAGCCCAGCCCTCAGGATGACCGTTTAACACTTCGTTTGAAGGAAGCAGCCCGGTTGATCGATCTTCAGTTGTTGGATCACCTTATTATCTCTGAAACGAAATTTTACAGTTATGCAGATTCCGGCCGGATCATATGACTTTTTCAGGTGTTAGTTTTATAAAAGATATTCATGTATATTTGTATGAAAATAGTATATGAGTATGGATAATGAATTTCTTCAGACTGAAGAGGCGATCGTAAATGTCCTCAAAACCGTTTTTGACCCGGAGATCCCGGTAAATGTATATGATCTGGGGCTCATCTATAAAGTAGATGTGGACGATGATAAAAATGTAACAATAGATATGACTTTGACAGCTCCGAACTGTCCGGCTGCGGATTTTATTATGGAGGATGTCCGCATGAAAGTAGAATCTGTAGAAGGGGTAAAAAGTGTAGTGGTTAATCTGGTTTTTGAGCCGGAATGGAATAAGGATATGATGTCTGAAGAGGCCAAACTGGAATTGGGATTCCTATGATGTAAAAAGGATGAATACTCCACGGAAAAAGATATATTTTATTTCAGATGCCCATCTGGGTGCCCGTTTCCATGAAGATCCGCGAAAGATTGAGAAAAAGTTGGTCCGTTGGCTGGATTTTGTGAAAAAGGATGCTTCTGCTATTTTCATGTTGGGTGATATGTTTGATTACTGGTATGAATATAAGTATGTCGTACCCAAAGGGTTTACCCGTTTTTTAGGAAAACTGGCCGAACTTTCTGATGAGGGGATTGAAATTCATATTTTTACCGGGAATCATGATGTATGGATTTTTGATTATTTACCGGAGGAAATAGGAGCAGTTGTTCATCGGGATGTGCTTACCATAGATTTATTAGGAAAACGTTTTTTTCTGGGTCATGGAGATGAAATTGATTACCGGAGCTGGTCTTTTCGTTTACTCCGTAAACTTTTCCGGAATAAATTCTGTCAATGGTTATATGCCGGTATTCACCCCCGGTGGACTTTTGGTTTTGCTTTAGGCTGGTCACTCAGCAGCCGTAAGAAAGGATTAAAAAAGAATGAAGAGGTGGAATATGAAGGAGAGGCGGCAGAGTATATGGTACAATTTGCCAAAAAATATCTTATAACCCATCCGGATATTAATTTCTTTATTTTCGGTCACCGGCATATTATGCTTGATCTGATGCTGACTAAAACTTCCCGCCTGCTGATCGCCGGGGATTGGATGAAACTTTTTTCATATATTGAATGGGACGGAAAAGAACTGAGTCTTAATCAGTTTGAAGTAGAGGAATAAGAATCAACTATTATTCTGGAAAATAAAAAAACTGCCCCAACCGGTGTCGGGACAGTTTAAACACTAATCCTTTGTGTTTTGTAAGCTGTGAGGACTAGTTAATATTAATATTAAGATAAGATTTCCATTGTATCAGATGCAATCATGAATTCTTCATCGGTAGGAACCACCATGACAGTTACTTTGCTGTCGGGTGTGCTGATAATCATTTCTTCCCCACGCATTCCATCATTTTTCTTTATATCCAGCTTAATACCCATGTATTCCATATTTTCACACACCGCTTTACGGGTAGCCCATTGGTTTTCTCCAACTCCTCCTGTGAATACCAGAATATCCAGTCCGCCTAACGCAGCAGCGTACGACCCGATATATTTCTTGATCCGGTAGTTGTACACATTGAGTGCCATCGTTGCCCGTTTGTCTCCATCTGCAACCGCCGCTTCGATTTCACGCATATCAGAAGAAATGCCTGATAAACCTAATACCCCACTCTGTTTGTTAATCATATCCGAAATACCTTTTCCATCCAGATGTTCTCTGTCCATCAGGAAAGCTAATGCACCTGCATCAACATCTCCGCAACGGGTCCCCATTAATAAACCTTCTACAGGGGTTAATCCCATAGAAGTATCCATGGATTTACCATCTTTGATGGCTGCCAGTGAACCTCCGTTACCAATATGAGCAGTGATAATTTTTTGTTCTTCATAAGGAACTCCTAATATTTCACATGCACGTTTGGATACGTAACGATGACTGGTTCCATGAAATCCATAACGGCGGATACCATATTTTTTGTACAATGAATAGGGCAGACCATACATGTAAGCATAATCCGGCATCGTCTGATGAAAAGCAGTATCGAAAACACCTACCTGACGAATGCCCGGAATCAATGAGCTCATGGCACGAATCCCTTTCAGGTTGGGTGGGTTATGAAGCGGAGCCAGATCAATACATTCTACTAATTTACCAATTACTTCCGGAGTGATCTCTACACTACTACTAAATTTTTCAGCTCCGTGAACCACCCGGTGACCTACAGCATTGATCTCATCATATGATTTGATACAGCCATATTTTTCATCTGTCAGTACTCCTAAAATAAACTCAATGGCAGCTGTATGTTCATCTAATTCTTTTTCCAGAACCACTTTTTCTCCATCCGGTAGGGTGAATTTAAGAAAAGAACCGGGTAAACCCAATTTTTCAACTCCACCCTGTGCCATTACTGTGTTACTGCTCATATCGAACAGTTTATACTTTACGGATGAACTTCCGCAGTTAAGTACTAAAATCTTCATTCTTATTGGTTGTATATAATAATTCTATTATTTAGATGATTTCAAACCGATTGCCTGATTTGCCGCGATCGCTACCATCTTATAAATATCCTCTGAAGAACAGCCGCGGGAAAGGTCATTTACCGGAGCTGCCATTCCCTGTAGAATAGGCCCCACTGCTTCTGCACCCCCTAATCTTTGAACCAGTTTATAGGCAATATTACCCACTTCCAGTGAGGGAAATACTAAGACATTGGCTTTTCCTGCAATTTCACTACCCGGGGCTTTTTTCAAACCTATCGCTTCTACCAATGCTGCATCTGCCTGTAATTCACCGTCTATTTTCAGATCCGGAGCCATCTCTCTGGCTAAACGGGTACCTTCTACTACTTTATCTATTCTTGGATGGGATGCACTTCCTTTTGTTGAGAAACTTAACATCGCTACCCGTGGTTCCACCCCTATAATATCACGAGTTGTTTTGGCGGTTGAAACTGCAATCTGAGCGAGTTCTTCGGCTGTTGGGTCTGGAATCACCGCACAATCGGCAAATACCATGATACCATCATTCCCATACGTATGATCCTGAATAAACATAATGAACGCTCCGGATACACTGCTGATTCCAGGAGCCGTTTTAATGATCTGTAAGGCCGGACGAAGTACATCTCCGGTGGTATTGTCAGCTCCGGCAATTTCGCCGTCTGCATCTCCTGCTTTAATCATAAGACAGGCTAAGTAAAGTGGATTTTCTACCAGAACCGACGCTTTTTCTTTAGTCATCCCTTTTTTCTGGCGTAATTTTACCAATAAATCGGTATATTCCTCTTTCTTTTCATGGTTGGCAGGATCGATGATCGTAGCCTTCTGAATATGATTTAAACCATATTGTGTTGCCAGATCAGCTATTTCACCGGGGGTACCGATTAAAATAATGTTAGCAACTTTGTCGGCCAATAGACGGTCGGCAGCTCTCAACGTTCTTTCTTCCGTTCCTTCCGGAAGAACAATGCGCTGTGGGTTAGCTTTCGCACGGTTGATAATGTCCTGCATCAAATCCATAATGGAAGTAATTTTATATTATTTAATAAATCTTTTCTGGTTTTGCCTACAAAAGTAGTGATAATGCAACATCGACTTTGCAAAATACGGGAAAGATTTAGATGTCGGACTTGCAATTTTAGAAGATTTAACAGAAATGTGTCACTTCCTTATCTCCTGACAGAATCTGTTGCAGATCTTCAGCAGTAATATTCACTGCTAATTTCCCTTTGGAGGCGACAGAAATTTTCCCTCTTTCTTCTGAGACAATGATGATTAAGGCATCTGTTTCAAGAGACATTCCTAAGCCGGACCGGTGTCTTAGTCCTAATTCTTTAGGGATGTTGGCATTTTGTGCAACCGGAAGTATACACCCTGCTGCTTTGATCCGGTTATCGGCAATGATCATAGCACCATCATGTAGCGGACTGTTTTTGAAAAATATATTCTCAATCAAACGGGCGTTTACATCTGCGACGAACATCTCCCCGGTATGCTCGTATACGGTGAGATCCACATCCTGCTGAATTACGATCAGTGCCCCTGTCTTTTTCCGGGCCATATTCATACAAGCCAACACAACAGGAGCAACAAATTTATTTTCGTTATCCCCCTCTCCTTTTCTGGAAAATAATTTCGAGACAAACTTCCATCCTCTATGCGATCCCATAGCCAGTAGGAAACGACGGATCTCATCTTGAAAAAGGATGACTAATACCACAAAACCGACACTGATGATTTTATCCAGGATCGCACCCATCAGACGCATTTCCAATACCTGGGAAACTAAAATCCAAACGACAATAAAGGATACTACCCCACTAAATATGGCGATCGTACCGGAGCTTTTCATCAATTTGTACGTTTGATACAGGAAAAAAGCCACTAACAATATGTCAATGATATCTTTTATTCCGATTTGTATCCACATAGGCTTTACCTTGATAATTGAAAGTTGACAATTGTCAATTTCAGGTTTATAGATTGTTCTCCCTGATCTGCTCAGGAGAGGATTGTTTTCTGTACTATTCTGACTGTTTCCACCGCGGCTTTTACGTCATGGACCCGTAATATATCAGCTCCGCTCAATAGTGCGATCGTATTCAATACAGTTGTTCCGTTCAGGCTTTCTTCCGGAGTATTTTCAAGAAACTTATAGATCATTCCTTTCCGGGAGATACCCACTAACAGAGGAAGATCAAAAATTTGGAACTCATTCAATTGTTGCATGAGTTGATAGTTTTGATCCAATGTCTTGCTGAACCCAAAACCAGGATCCAGAATAATATCATTGACTCCCAAAAGACGTAGTTGGTTTACTTTCTCAGCAAAATATTTCCGGAGATCCACAATGAGATGCGAATAATCTGTATACTGTTGCATGGTCTGTGGAGTACCCCGCATATGCATCATAATGTAAGGGACCTGTAATTCCGAGATTGTCTGAAACATATTTTTATCCAGTTCTCCCCCGGAAATATCATTAATAATCGCAACTCCATATTTTTCTACGCATTGGCGGGCTACTCCGGCACGGAAAGTATCCACGGAAATAACTGTATCCGGATAGTGTTTGCTTAGAATATCCAGTGCTATTTCAAGCCGCATCATCTCTTCCTCCGGAGAAATATCCGTAGCTCCGGGACGGGAAGAATATCCTCCTATATCTATCAGATCTCCTCCTTCTTCCAGAATATCCTGTATCCTTTCTTCTATTTCTGCCTGGGTTTGTTTCCGGCTACCGTCATAGAATGAATCCGGTGTAATATTGAGGATCCCCATCACAAGAGGAGTCTCCAAAGAAAGGAGTTCGCCTTTTATATTGATTGTTTTGCGATCCATGCGTATATTTGACAAACAATTTCCTACAAAAGTAAAGAAATAATATAATATCGTTACATTTGTAGAAGAATAAAAACGCTATCGAAAAAGGCTTATGAGTATTACTGAATTATATGAATTGTTTATCCATCACCCGAAAGTGACTACCGATAGCCGGAATTGTCCGAAAGGGTCTCTCTTCTTTGCGCTGAAAGGTGATCAGTTTGATGGAAATGAATATGCAGCCAAAGCTCTCTCTGTAGGCTCCTCATATGCTGTTATTGATAATCCGGATTATTATACGGGAGAACGTACGATCCTGGTGGAAGATGCTTTGAAAACTTTGCAACAACTGGCTCAAAGACATCGGAAGGTGATTGGTATACCTGTTATCGGAATTACTGGTACAAATGGAAAAACCACGACGAAAGAGTTACTGGCAGCAGTTCTTTCGTCTAAATTTAATTTGCTGTATACGGAGGGAAACCTAAATAATCATATTGGGGTACCTCTGACATTACTCCGTCTGAATCATAAACATGAAATGGCAGTAATAGAAATGGGAGCCAGTAAGCCAGGCGATATAAAGGAACTTGCTGAAATTGCCATGCCTAATTATGGAATTATTACCAACGTGGGAAATGCTCACCTCGAAGGATTCGGTTCTTTTGAAGGAGTTGTATCTACTAAAGAAGAACTCTATCAATATATCCGCCGTACGAAAGGGACTATTTTTATTAAAAAGGAGAATAAGGATTTGCAGGAAATCGCAAAGGGTATTCAGCAGGTTACCTATGGGGCCAGTGAAGACACTTTTGCCTCCGGATGTATTGAGGAATGTAATCCATATGTGATCTTTAACTGGAGACAGCAGGGAAAATTACATACAGTAGAAACTCATCTGATCGGAGATTATAATTTAGATAATTTGTTAGTCGCTGTGACTGTCGGACGTTATTTCAAAATCCCTGCTGAACGGATCAGCCGTGCCATTGCAGCGTATGAGCCGGCCAATAACCGCTCTCAATTGAAAATTACGGAGAAGAATCATTTGATCATTGATGCTTACAATGCGAATCCAAGTAGCATGGAAGTTGCACTGAAAAATTTTGCAGTCTTAAAAAGTGATTATCCAAAGGCGGTAATTTTAGGAGACATGAAGGAATTGGGAACAGATAGCAAATCATTGCATCGTCAGATTGTAGATCAGATTAACTCTTTTCATTTTGAAAAAGTATTCCTTTGTGGAACGTGTTTTTCTGAGGTAGCGGGTGATCTTCCTTGTTTTCCGCAGGTAGAAGAGTTGGTGTCTGCTTTGCAGAAGGAATCAGTAACCGGATACCAAATCCTGATTAAAGGATCACGGAGTATGGCACTGGAGAGAGTGGTCGACTTTTTATGAAATAATGATCTGAAAAGAAGATGCCTGATCTGACTGTCTGGATGAATACCCCTTACGACTGGATGTTATTGTTCGTTTGTGCTCTTTTTATAGGAATGTCCAAGACGGGTATTCAGGGTATTAATACATTGGCCATTCCTTTGATGGCTATTCATTTCGGGGCCAAACCTTCCACAGGGCTGATCTTACCTATGCTTTGTTTTTCAGACCTGATCGCTGTTTTTTATTACCGGAGAACTACGGAGTGGAACTATATTTTTAAACTGTTACCCTCTGCGATTGCCGGTTTTTTCTGGCGTTGGCTGTGGATAAACTGATCCCTCCGGATGAGTTCCGCTTTTTAATGGCTTTTTGTATTTTTATTGGGATTGGAGTGATGTTCTGGACTGGGAAAAAAGCTCCGGAAAGTAAGATGTTCCATGCCTGGTGGTATGCCCCTCTCTTTGGGTTAATGGGTGGTTTTACTACGATGATCGGAAATGCAGCGGGTCCTGTCATGGCTGTATATCTTTTATCCATGCGGCTTCCTAAATATAGTTTTGTCGGAACCAGTGCCTGGTTTTTCTTAGTCGTGAATTATCTGAAACTTCCTTTGCAGATATTTGTGTGGGATAATATTTCCTTTACTTCTTTATTGTTAAATGTATATTCCATTCCGTTTATGATCCTGGGAGCTTTGTCAGGAATCTGGTTCGTGAAGAAAGTCCCGGAAAAATCCTACCGGACTTTTATCATTGTGGTGACAATCCTTTCTACTGTCATGCTACTTTTCTAAATCTTTATTCTTTGCCAATCGGATTTATAGTGCCTCCCGTCCGGCTCCTGTATTCAGTAGGTGATTCGTTTGTATAGCGTTTAAAATATCGCCCTAAATAAGACTGGTCCGGAAAATGCAGCCGGTGTGCAATTTCCTGGATCGGAAGGTTAGTTGAAGTCAGCAGAGCCTTTATTTCAAGGATCAGATGATTATCAATAATATCTTTTGCTGATTTACTACTTGTTACTTGTCTGCTGATAGCAGATAAATAACGGGGAGAAATACATAATTTATTTGCGTAAAAGGAGACTTCCCTTTCTTTGGTACAGAACTCCTGAACCAAGGCGATAAATCCGTGAAATAATTCCATGTTTCGCATGGTGCTGCTTTTTTGGATATTAAAAATTCGCTGTGTTTTGTCATACGTTTCCCAAAATATGCATTGCAGTTGATTTTTAATGATATGATAACGGAATCGGTTTTCCCGGTCATTATAAACGGTGAAAATAAACCGGAAAGTACATTCTAACAGGAACATTTTTTCTTCCGGTAAAACATAGATCGGATTTTCTTTTAAAAAACGGAAAAAAGATCCTTCCAACCGAAAGTTGACTTCATTAAACAACTCATGTGAAAAGGCAATGAATTTACCTTTAAAATCAGAGCTGGCTTCATGCAGTGTCAGGATTGTTCGTGGCAATAAGGTCACTTTTGTATTAGGGGTTATTTCCCGGCTTGTTAATTCAGTAGATAAAACTGCATGACCTTTGAAACATAAGAATATAAGACCACCCTGTAAACGTTGCGGACGGTTCATAAATGCAGATAAATTGGTCTCACCGACCAGAAAAGGTTCTTCCGTTAATGGAAAAAATTGATTCATTTTTTACTTGTTTTGGAGACAAAAATAGGTTTTCATTGGAATTTTACAAGGTATATATCCAAAAATGAACAACATTGAGTACTCTCTGAAAATGAACAGCGAATAATCAAAAAGTACTTTTGTCCCCCGTAAATATATATCATTAAAGGAAAAAATGAAAAAGAGAACAGTAAAAACAACTTGTTTAGTTGCGTGCTTGATTGGGATGATTGGGTGTAATACTGCCCCGAATGTGGCGCCTGAAGCAACGTATGCTACCCTTCGCATTAATAAAACCGACCGGGAGTTAGCGGATTCCTATCCGGCGACTATCCGTGGACGGCAGGATATTGATATTTATCCGCAGGTGGGAGGATTTATTTCAGAAGTGTGTGTGATGGAAGGACAGAAAGTAACCAAAGGACAGCCTTTATTTATTATAGACCAGGTTCCCTACAAAGCGGCTTTACAAACGGCAGAGGCCAATGTGGAAGCAGCGAAAGCGGGAGTGGCTACTGCACAGTTGACCTATGACAGCAAAAAGACCCTGTTTGAACGGAATGTCATTTCACAATTTGACCTGTCCACGGCAGAGAATAATTTACTGACGGCTAAAGCCCAATTGGCACAGGCAGAAGCACAGGAAACCTATGCAAAAAATGATCTTTCCTATACGGTGGTAAAAAGTCCGGCAAACGGTGTGGTCGGAACATTGCCGTATCGTGTCGGAGCTTTGGTAAGTGCTTCTATTCCTAAACCGTTAACTACTATTTCAGATAACTCGGAAATGTATGTTTATTTTTCTATGACTGAGAATCAACTTCTTTCATGGACCCGCCAATATGGATCGATGGATGAAGTCCTGCGTACTATGCCGGATTTAAAACTTTTGCTGAGTGATGGTTCTACGTATGCACCTGCCGGACGTATTGAGTCTGTCAGCGGAGTCATTGACCCGACAACGGGAAGTGTTTCCGTACGTGCGGTTTTCCCGAATGAGGGGCGTTTGCTGCATAGTGGAGGTTCCGGAAATATACAGATCGGATATTTGCGTGAAAATTGTCTCGTTATCCCACAGATAGCCACCATAGATGTACAGGATAAAGTTTTTGTCTATAAAGTGGTAAATGGAACAACCGAACGGACTATGATAGAAGTGATTCCCGTAAATAACGGAAAAGAATATATTGTAGAAGCCGGGCTGAATGAAGGAGATGTAATCGTGTCTGAAGGCGTAGGATTAATCCGTCCGGGTGTAGCGATCCAAACCAAACCATCAACCCAACAGTAAGAAAGACAAGATGAAACTAAAATATTTTATTGACCGTCCGGTTTTATCGGCGGTTCTCTCCATCGTAATTGTATTGGGAGGGATAATCGGACTGGCAACATTGCCTGTAGAGCAATATCCTGATATTGCACCTCCAACGGTAATGGTTACTACGTCTTATACCGGAGCCAGTGCCGAAACATTGCAGAATAGTGTAATTGCCCCTTTAGAGGAAGCAATTAATGGGGTAGAGAATATGACTTATATGACCTCCTCTGCTACTAACTCCGGCTCAGTGACTATATCTGTTTATTTTAAACAAGGTACAGATCCGGATATGGCTGCTGTAAATGTACAAAACAAAGTGTCAAAAGCAACGGGTTCACTTCCCCAGGAAGTAACGAAAGTCGGTGTACAGACAGCTAAACGGCAGACCAGTATATTAAAGATATTCTCTATTTATAGTCCCGATGAAACATATGATAATAACTTCCTGGCAAATTATCTGAAGATCAATCTGCAACCACAAATTATGCGTATTGCCGGGGTGGGTGAACTGATTGTACTGGGTAGTGATTATAGTATGCGTATCTGGCTGAAACCGGATGTAATGGCTCAGTATGGCCTGATTCCTACTGATATATCAGCGGCTTTGGCAGAACAGAATATTGAATCCGCTACCGGATCTTTTGCGGAAAATTCCGGTCATACGTATCAGTATACCATGAAGTATAGTGGACGTTTGATGTTACCGGAAGAGTTTGAGAATATTGTAGTCAGGGCGCTGCCGGATGGTGAGGTCTTACGGCTGAGAGATGTGGCGGATGTAGAGTTAGGCCAGCAGCAATACGCTTATGCCGGTTCCACGAACGGCAAACCGGGTATTTCATGCCTGGTATTCCAGACTGCCGGTACGAACGCGACAGAAGTTGTGAATGAGATCGATGCTTTACTCGAGGAAGCACAAAAAGATATGCCGGAAGGGATGGAGATCGTAGAGATCCGGAGTGCAAATGACTTTTTATATGCTTCTATTTATGAAGTAATTAAGACTCTGATTGAAGCCATCTTTCTGGTAATCCTGATTGTATATGTGTTCCTTCAGGATATTCGTTCAACATTGATCCCACTGATCGGTATTTTTGTTTCGCTGATCGGAACCTTTGCTTTCCTTGCTTTCTTTGGATTTAGTATTAACCTGCTTACTCTTTTTGCACTGGTGCTTGCTATCGGTACGGTGGTGGATGATGCTATCATTGTCGTCGAGGCAGTTCAGGCAAGGTTTGACGTAGGTTACCAGTCTTCTTACATGGCTGCCAATGATGCGATGAAAGGTATCAGTAGTGCAATTGTGACCTCTACACTGGTTTTTATGGCAGTGTTTATTCCGGTTTCTCTGATGGGAGGAACTTCCGGAACCTTTTATACCCAGCTTGGTATTACCATGGCGGTAGCGGTAGGTATTTCAGCAATTAATGCGCTGACTTTATCACCGGCTCTCTGTGCGCTGATTCTGAAACCTTATGTCGATGAGAATGGGGTGCAAAAGAATAATTTTGCTGCTCGCTTCCGTAAAGCCTTCAATACTTCATTTGATGTGATCGTAAAAAAATACCAGAAGGGAGTATTTGTATTTATGAAACGTCCGTGGCTGACCTGGGGAACCCTGATTCTATCGATCGTTTTACTTGTTGTTTTAATGAATAACACCAAGACCGGCTTAGTTCCGGATGAAGACCAGGGAAGTATTTTTATCAATGTGAATACCGCTCCGGGTAGCTCTGTATTACAAACAGAGCGGGTGATGACTGAGATTGAAAACCGTATTAAGGATGTCCCACAAATACTTTCTTATACAAAAGTGGCGGGATATGGTATGATTGCAGGACAAGGTCCTTCGTATGGTATGGTCACCATCAAACTGAAACCATGGTCCGAACGCCCGGATAAGGGGGATGACGTAAATGCAGTGATTGCTGATATATACAGACGTACGGCAGATGTGAAAGATGCCCGGATATTCGTAATGGCACCTCCAATGATTACCGGATATGGTACCGGAAATGGTTTTGATATGTATGTCCAGGACCGTAAAGGAGGAGATCTCGAAGTATTCTATAATATTACCCAGCAATTTATTGCACAATTGAACCAACGTCCGGAGATTGCTACCGCTTATACTTCTTTTACCATTAGTAACCCACAGTGGAAAGTGGAAGTGGATGCGGCCAGATGTAAACGGGCCGGTATTTCTCCGAATGAAGTATTATCAACTCTTTCAGCTTATTATGGAGGACATTATGTCTCAGATTTTAACCGTTTCTCCAAAATTTACTGGGTGATGATGCAGGCTTCTCCTGAATACCGTTTAGGACCGGAATCTTTAGATAAAGTCTTTGTGCGTATAAACGGAGAGATGGCTCCCCTTAGCCAGTTTGTGAAACTGACAAAAGTATATGGAGCCGAGTCATTAGGTCGTTTCAATATGTATAATTCTATTGCAGTGAATGGGATGCCGGCAAATGGGTATAGTTCGGGAGATGCGATCCGGGCCATCCAGGAAGTGGCTGCTACCAGCCTTCCGCAAGGATATAGTTATGAGTTTGCTGGTATCAGCCGGGAAGAGAGTCAAAATACGAATAACACTGTAATTATCTTTGGTATTTGTATCCTACTTATCTATCTGATTCTTAGCGCACTCTATGAAAGTTTTCTGATCCCGTTCGCAGTAGTCCTTTCTGTACCATGTGGTTTAATGGGTAGCTTCCTGTTTGCAAAAGCTCTGGGGTTGGAAAATAATATTTACCTGCAGACCGGATTGATCATGTTGATTGGCTTGTTGTCTAAAACGGCTATTCTTCTGACAGAATATGCAGTAGAACGCCGTAAGAGTGGAATGTCACTGGCCGCAGCAGCTATTGCGGCGGCTAAAGTTCGTCTCCGTCCGATCCTGATGACTGCATTGACCATGGTATTCGGTATGCTTCCACTGGTCTTTTCTACCGGAGTAGGCGCAAATGGAAACAGTTCGTTAGGTACAGGTGCCGTAGGGGGAATGATCGTGGGAACATTGGCTCTTTTATTCCTTGTTCCATCCCTGTTTATTGTATTCCAGTACCTGCAGGAGAAATTTACCCCTGTAGAGGTAAATAACTATCCGGACTGGGCGATCCAGGCTGAAATGGAAGAGAATAAAGAAAGGAAAAAAGCACTTTCACAAAATGAAGTAAAAGAATGAAGAAAATAATTTTTATTATAGCTGTAGCCTATCTTACAGGTTGTGGCATATACAAGCCCTATCAACAACCGGATGTGCGAACAGCCGGATTGTTTGGAACTGAATATGAAACCACAGATTCCTCGACTATTGCAAATGTAAGTTGGAGAGAAATCTTTACAGATCCTGAATTACAGGTATTAATTGAATATGGAATAGAAAATAATACTAATCTGCAAATCGCACACTGGCGGGTTCGTCAGGCTGAAGCTGCCCTCAGTACTTCACGGTTAGCCTTTCTGCCATCTTTACATCTGGCTCCGGAAGGTAGTCTGAGTAGTTTTGATGGTGCTACACCTACTAAGGTTTACAGTGTACCAGTTGTAGCCAGTTGGGAAATTGATGTGTTTGGAAAACTTCAGAATGCAAAGAAACGTTCCAAAGCAGCTTATCTGCAAAGTCATGAATATGTACAGGCTGTACGTACCCAACTGATTGCTACCATTGCCAACTACTATTATACCCTATTGATGTTGGATGCTCAATATGAAATTTCTGTCCGGACAGCAGCAAGTTGGTATGAAAGTGTAGAGGTAATGCGTGCGATGAAAGAGGCGGGTATGACCAATGAAGCAGGAGTTGCCCAGATAGAAGCCAGCTATTTTGCTATCGAAGCTTCTGTCCGGGATCTGTATCAGCAGATCACTGAGATGGAAAATAACCTATCTATCCTGTTAGGGGAAGCCCCACAAGAGATACAAAGAGGTACACTGGCCGGACAATATTTTCCTGTTCAACTGGCAGTGGGTGTACCTCTCCAATTACTGACTAACCGTCCGGATGTAAAAAGTGCGGAACTAACTCTTGTCCAGGCTCACTACGCTACTAATGAAGCCCGTGCTTCTTTATATCCTTCTATTACCCTGGCGGGAAGTGCCGGATGGACGAACAGTGCCGGAGGATACATTGTTAATCCGGGAAAACTTTTATGGAGTGCAGCGGCTTCCCTGACACAGCCCCTGTTTAATAAAGGAATTCACCGGGCACAGGTAAAAATAGCTGAGGCCCAGCGTCAGGAAGCCATGTTGAATTTTCAGCAGACTCTATTGAATGCAGGTGCAGAAGTAAATAATGCCCTGACACAATATCAGGTGGCACGCGAAAAACAACAGTTCCGTATCCAACAGATCACTTCGTTGGAAACAGCGGTGGAAAGTACCGAGTTGTTAATGAATCATGGTTCCATCACTTATCTGGATATTCTTACGGCAAGGCAGTCCTTATTGTCTGCCCAACTGAACCAGGTTGCTGATAAGTTCAGTGAAATTCAGAGTGTGGTGAATTTGTATCATGCTTTGGGAGGAGGACGCGACAATTAGTAAGAAAACTGTTATTTTTCATTTATAACTAATTCGAGTTTGTGGGGGGGGGGAAGTAGGCTGTGAAGTCTGCTTCCCCTGATTGTTTCCGGAAAAATTCCTATCTGGGCTAAAAATAAGCTTGGTTTATCTTATAAACTTATTTAACTTTGCTTCCATCATAGGCATACGTTTACTATCATACGGTTCAACTGTTAAAAAACAATCCGATGTTTAAACCATTAAATCCTCTTTTACACTCAGAGTTACGCCTTGCTGTGATGTCATTACTGATGACCATGGGAGAGGCGGATTTTGTATATATAAAAAAAGAAACGAAAGCTACTTCCGGTAATTTGAGTGTACAGATTGAGAAGCTGAGTGAAGCCGGATATATTGAAGTGAAGAAAAGTTTCGTAGATAAACGTCCCCGTACCACCTGTTTGATTACCAAAAAAGGACAGGAAGCCTTTGCCGAATATGTAGAAGCTTTAAAAACTTATTTTAATAGTATTTCCTGATTCCAGGCTTTTCCTCTGGAGAATACCTGTTTTTAGGAAAAAGAAATAGTTCGGGGAAAAATAAAGAATTTTTCTTTCATCATATAAATAATATATATATCTTTGTATCTGAATTATGGTGTAACCGGTACATGTTCATGACTGGTTAGTAAAAGGGAATCCGGTGTAAGTCCGGAGCTGTACCCGTAGCTGTAAGTTCTGTAATCCTCGGTAATCTTCATTGCCACTGACGGAAGGGTTGAAAATAGTCAATTGAAACGTTGGGAAGGCCACCGGTAGAAGGAGAACAAGCCAGAAAACCTGCCATTATTCTTTATATCACACGACCTCGGGTATAGGGCGTGAAAACAGGTTTATATGCAACGATTTTTAGTAACCCGGGCATTTTGTGTGCTCATTCTGTACATGCTCTCTGCCGGATGGATCTGTGCGCAGGAGAAAGACAGTACTCTACACCAGCAACTTTCCAATGTAGATGTGGTGGAAAAAGTACGCCCTGCGGTGACACGGCAGGCTGCTCCTTTGCAGATTATGGACCGGGCAAACATCGACCGGTTGGGTTTACAGGATCTGTCGGAAGCTGTACGCCGTTTCTCGGGAACAACCGTAAAAGATTATGGAGGGATCGGAGGTTTGAAAACAGTCTCCGTACGAAGTCTGGGAGCCCAGCATACAGCAGTGAGTTATGACGGGATCACGATTTCGGATAGCCAAAGTGGACAGGTTGATATCAGCCGTTTTTCCTTAGATAATATAGAGTCTGTTTCTCTTTCCATTGGTCAGGTGGATGATATTTTTCAGACTGCCAGGATATATGCTTCTGTGGGAGCTTTAAACATACAAACCGAATCCCCCTTGTTTATGAAACGCTCTTCGCGGTTGACCGGGAAGGTTAAAACAGGTTCGTTCGGGTTTGTGAATCCCTCTTTACGCTATGATCAGAAGATATCAGATACATATGCCTTTTCATTTCATACGGATTGGATGCGGGCAGACGGACAATATCCTTATATATTGACTAACGGAAGCCTGATTACCGATGAAAAGAGGAAAAATAGCGATATTAAGAGTTTCCGGTCAGAGTTGAATCTATTTGCGGACTGGAAGAAGAACGGGACATTTCGTCTGAAAGGATATTGGTTTGATTCAGATAGAGGATTACCTGGTTCTGTCGTTTTGTATAATGACTATCAGAAAGAACGTTTGGAAAACCGGAATGGGTTTACGCAGGCTATGTATGAAAACAAGCTGAATGATCAGTTCTCATTTAAAGGGCAGGCTAAATTTGATTATGCCTGGACACGCTACCGGGATTATCACAGTAAGTATATTAACGGAGAACAACGGGATATTTACACCCAACGGGAATATTATGGGTCAGCAGGATTGTTGTACCGTCCGGCTACAAACTGGTCATTTTCTGTAGCAGAAGACTTCTTTATCAATACACTCGATGCGACCACTCCCAAGTGTCCTTTTCCAACACGCTATACCTCTCTGACAGCTTTGTCCGGACAATATCAGACCAGTCGTCTGACCGTCACCGGAAGTTTGTTGAATACGTATATAACGGAAGAGTTGGAGATCGGTGAAGCAGCCGATGACCGGAAGCGATTGTCTCCTGCGGTGAGTTTATCCTATCGGATTCTTCCGGATCAGAATTTACGTATACGAGCCTCCTATAAAGATATTTTCCGGACACCTACGTTTAATGATCTCTATTATGACCGGTTGGGAAATAAAGAATTAGATTCTGAGAAAGCTACACAATACAATCTGGGTCTGACCTGGAGCGGTACTGTTCCGGGTCTCAGACTGGATTATCTCAGTGTGACGGCTGATGGATACTATAATCGTGTAAAAGATAAGATCGTTGCTCTCCCTACCATGTTTATCTGGAAAATGATGAATATGGGACGGGTAAATATAAAAGGAGTGGATGTTAATCTATCTTCCTGCTGGGCATTACCCGCTTCTCTATTTATCCAATTGGATGGAACATATAGCTGGCAGGATGCAACCGATGCAACCGATGCAAGTTCCAAGATATACGGACATCAAATTCCTTATACACCAGTACATTCAGGAAATATAGCGGTTTCTCTTGAGAATCCCTGGGTGAATGTTAGCTGGTTAATGACCGCAGTTGGTGAACGCTATTCACTTGCCCAGAACATTGAAGCAAACCGGATGGATTCATACATCGAACAACAACTCTCTTTAAACCGAACATTGGATTTGGGAAAGATCTCTATGCGGTTAAGTGCGGAAATCATAAATTTGGGTAACATAACCTATGATGTTATACGGTATTACCCCATGCCGGGACGTTCTTTTCGTGCCGGAATTGTAGTAACTTATTGAATATAATTAATTAATAAATATGATAGCAATGAAAAAATTACATTATTTAGTATTGTTAGGTCTTTGTCTGGTATTTTCATTTACTTCCTGTAGTGATGACGATGACGATGATGATAAAAAAGTATTGTCGCCCACTGCTGTTGTTACTAACCTGTCTTTTACAGATACAGATTATGAAGAGGGTAAAATTGGTGGAAAATTACAATGGAGTCTTCCTTCAGATGAATCAGGTGTAACTGGTTACGTAGTTTATATTAGTAGCAGTAATACACAAAAGGGAACTGAGGTGGGAAGTGTAGCAGTAGGAGTAGATCAGTACGAAATACCTGCCGGAACAGATTATCAGGCCTTTTTGAATGTTGTTTCCAAAAACTCTGAAGGGGAGGCTACTACTTTCGCCACTATTGCGGTAAAGGATAATACAAGTCCGGTAATTATGGGACTTTCTTTTGTAGATACAGATAACTCCTATCAGAAAATCGGAGGTACTGTTACCTGGGTTGCTCCGGAGGTTGAAAATGGTCTGAACGGATATGTACTTTATCTGAGTGATAAGAAGGATGAAAAAGGAAGTAAGTTAGTCGAAGTTGGTAGTGAAGAAACATTTTATACTATTCCTGCGGGGACTGATTTTAAGGCTTATTTACAGATTGCAGTAGTAATGAATGATATAGAAGCAAGAGACTTTGTCAGTCTATCGCTAAAAGACCTGTATGAAACAGAAACCCTTGCTTTGTATATCCTGAACCGGGGTAACTATGGTGCTAATAATGCTACTATTTTTTATCAGAATCTTATTAGCGGAAACGTTGTAAATGATCTCTATAAAACAGCCAATAATAGTGCTTTAGGTGAATCAGCAGAAAATATTCTGGTATATGGTTCAAAAGTTTATGTAGCTGTTACCTTCTCAAATCGTCTGGCTATTTTGGATTTACAGGGTAAATTGCTGGAAACAATAGAACCGAAAGATGGGGAAAATACTTTAAATCCACGTGGACTTGTTGCGGAAAATGGTAAGGTATATGTAAGTTATTATTATGGTCATTCTGTTGCTGTCATTGATACCCTTTCATTGAAAGAAGAGAAAAGAATTAAAGTCGGACGTTATCCGGAACAGGTTGCAGTTGCAAACGATAAATTATATGTTGCCAATTCCGGAGGAGGAGATGCACCGGATTATGGGAATACGGTGTCTGTAATTGACCTGAACACACTGAATGTGGAAAAAGAGATTGAAGTAGTGATCAACCCTACCCGTCTGAAAGTGGATAAAGAAGGTCATGTATATGTGATTTCGATGGGTAATTATGGAAATATTGAAAGTACACTGCAACGTATTGATAAAACCACAAGTAGAGTGACGACTATGGGGAATGCAAATTTAATGTCTATATTTGAAGATAAATTATATGCGATCCATGCTCCTTATGGCACAACCTCTTCTGCATTTACGCTCTACAGTACTACCACAGGGAATGTCGTGAATAATAACTTTCTTGCTACTCCAGGAATTACTAATCCAAACTCTTTAGATGTGGATCCATCCAGTGGCCAGATCTATATCAGTAATTATGATTACAATGCTACCAGCACAATGTATGTGTTTGATGCGGATGGTAAACAGGAACGTAGTTTCGACACGGAAGGTTATGATACACAAGGTGTCACTTTCCTTGTACACCCTAAATAAGTTTATATGAGATATTTTCTTTACCTATGTGTTTTTTATCTGGCTGTATCTTGTATGCAGCCAGGTAATACACATACTTCCCAGGAAGAAATTACTCCGGAGGTTATTACTTACGCAACCGGATTCACCATATTAAAGTTGGATGATCATACCTTAGTAGAAATAAAGGATCCCTGGCAAAAGGGGCAGCTACTCCAACGTTATATTTTGATAGACCGTCACCAACCTGTTCCTCCGAATCTACCGAAAGGAACCCTCGTGCGTGTCCCTATACAAAATATAGTAGTATATACTTCTGTCCATGCTTCCATTATAGACCAGTTGGGGGAAGCAGATAAGATTATTGGTGTCTGTGAGCCTCAGTATATGGATGCTCCGGCCATCCGGGAAGGAATCCGTTCCGGGAGAATTGCCGATCTGGGAGAGTCCATGTCTCCCAATATAGAAAAGATCATTGATATAGGAGCAGAAGTGATTATTGCTTCTCCTTTTCAAAACTCAAACTATGGACAGGCAGAAAAGATTGGGATCCCGATTATTGAAGGAGCAGACTATATGGAGTCTCTTCCGTTGGGACGTGCCGAATGGGGTCGGTTTTATGGTTTATTGTTAAACAAATCAGAAGAAGCAGAGGCCATTTTCAGAGGGACAGAAGAACGTTATCTCGCATTAAAAGAGTTAGCAACCAGTGCTGAAAAACGTCCGACAGTAATCACGGAGAAAAAATACGGATCTTTTTGGTATGTTCCCGCTGGTGATAGCTATAGCGGACATTTTTATAAAGATGCAGGTGCCGATTATCTTTTTAAGGATCTGCCGGGAGCCGGAAGTAACCCCTTATCTTTTGAAACCGTATTAGACGAAGGTATCCATGCCGATTTCTGGCTGATCAAATATAATGCCACGGAAGATATGAGATATGAAGACCTACACGCAGAATACAACCCATATGCAAACTTTGATGCCTATAAAAACCGGAACATATATGGATGCAATACCGGGAAAGTCCCTTACTATGAAGAATTCCCTATCCATCCCGACCTCCTACTGAAAGATCTGATCCACATTTTCCATCCGGATCTTTTACCAGATCATGAATTGCGTTATTATACCCGCATGAAAAGCAGGTAATAGGAAAGAAAGAGATAGCAGGCTTAGTTTGGGCTCAGCGAATGGGGATTAAGCCGGAGGGGGAAAAGCGAGTGTACAGAATACCCTGTACGGTAAAAGACAGATAAGAAAATAAGTAAAAATCCCACCTTTCAGGAGATGAAAAGTGGGATTTTGAATTTTGCGTTTAAAGATAAGGGAAGGCATGTGGATTTTTATGCATATCCGTTTAACATTCCATGGAAATATAACGGTTTTAGAATATGAGCTTTAAGGAACCAGGCAGCCCTCAATTCTTTTGAATTGTCCATCCAACTGAATGGAAAGGATGCGGCAGGTTTTTTATCATAGTCGAACTCACAAAGGAGTACGTGTTTATAATCTGTGACAATCGGACAGGCTGCATAACCGTTGTATTTTTCGGTTGGATCTTTACCCTCCATCAGTGAAATCAGGTTTTTTGCCGCTACCGGAACCTGTACCCGGATAGCTGCCGAAGTTTTACTTGTTGGTACGTCCGAACAGTCTCCCAAAGAGACAATATTGGGGTACCGGGTATGGATAAGGGTTTCTTTATCTACCATCACCCATCCTTCATCACCCAACTTTCCCTCTTTCCATCCTAAACCTGCTTCCCGTACAAAGTCAGGCGCTGACATGGGAGGAGTGAAATGGAGAAAGTCATATTCTTCCACGAAAGGCGTACGGATCATCTCTTCTCCTTTTGTCTCTCTTTTTTCCAGATAGACTTTTTTGCTGAAGGTATCCACACCTGTTACCCGTACATTTGTATGGATAGGTATTTGTCGCTCTTTATAGATCTCCAATAAGCGGGGAGTATAATGAGGTACATCATATAGTTCGTTGGAAGCAGTATAGAAATCCAGAATTATCTGGTCCCTTGTTTTATTTTTCCGGGTATAATCATCTGTCAACAGACAGATCTTTTTGGGAGCTCCACCACATTTATGTTTGGTGTAAGTATCCGTATAAATGCCCTTTCCACCGGTTTTAGAGAACTCCTGTAAAGCTTTCCATGTCCTTTGTGCTCCTTCGAAGTCATAGATGCAATGCGCATTTCCCTGCCCCAATGAAGCCTGGGTGATCCCTTCAACCTGACCCCAATTTATTTGTAAACCAGGTGTCAGGACCAGAAAATCATATCCAATTTCTCCATTCTGTTGAGTCCGGATAGTATGATGGTCCGGATCCATATAAATCACTTGATCCTTTATCCACTTCACTCCACCGGGAATACATTTCTCCTGTTTTTTCCAGACTTCTTCCGGTTTATAGACTCCGGAGGCGATCAACGTAAAACCAGGTTGGTAGTATTGCCGGTCACTCGGGTCGATCAGAGTGATATCCGGATGATTCAACCACCGGGAAAGACGTGCTGCCATACTGATCCCGGCAGCTCCGCCGCCAATGATCACTATCTTTCCTTTTACATTACTGGAAAAAGAATGATAATATGCAGTACCAGCTGCAGTCACAACCCCGGCCGCAGCTAATATCTTTAAAAAGTTGCGCCGGCTAAACGAGCTTTTTCGGAGTTTTTTTGTTTTTCCGTTATCATTTTGTTTATCGATGTTTATTGTGATCTCCTCTCATAAAATCGACGCTGCAAAGAAAAATAAATAGGATTTTACCCCTAAATTATTAGCTACTACACTATTTTCTCAAATAGATGAGAGGTGGGTTAGAAACTACTACAACACTTTCTCATGGTCTGAAGATTGAGATCTATTCTATTGATAAACAAAAGTATTATAAAATCTGGTTTCTGATAGAAAAACTTAGAAATTCATCAGAAAAGTAATCAAATTAGTATCCCCATTCAGATTCATACGTTTCCTCATCCGGTACCGCCTCAGTTCTACTGCCCGGATAGAAACATTTAATATGGAGGCAATCTCTTTCGTGGAAAGGTTCATCCGTAACAAACAGCACATGCGTATATCACCGGTGGTAATATCCGGATAACTTTGCCTTAGCCTTTCAATAAAATTCTGGTGTGCACTGTTGAAATAATTCTCAAAAGCATCCCAGTCACTCTGGTCATCCAGAATTTTCTGCAGAATATTTTTTAGGCGGTTATATAACCTGTTCGGATACCGGTCTCCTAAAGTTTCTTTCTGAGCATCCACCTCTTCCATAAGCGTATGGATCAGTTGGCTTTTTCTTGCCAGTACGGAGGTGCGTAACATGAGTTCATTATTTTTGTTTTGTAACTCCGTTTGCAAAATTTCATTTTTTAATTCCTGAAGCTTTTTCAACTCTTCCTGTCTTTTTATTTCCTCTCCTCTTTTCTCTTCCCTTCTCCGGACACTGAAATAGAATGATACGGAAGCCTGGGTAATTCCCCAGATGAGGATCACATAAATAACATATGCCCAGATTGTGTTATACCAGGGCGGCAGTACTTCGATGAGTAAAGATATTTCAGGAAATTCACCGGTGGGTACGTACTTTCTTACCTTTAATTCATATTTTCCCTCAGGTAATTGTAATAGAGAAATATGTCCGCTCTTTTGCCAGTCAGACCATTCTGAAGACATATTCCCGATTTGATAACTGATCTGATTATTGGGAGTTAAGATAGTGGAAGCTACATATACATTTAATTTTTGAAAGTTGTGAGGTAAAGAGATCTTAGCCGTTTCCGGAGGAAGGAATTTCACCTGATCTTCATGGATGTAGGAAATAGCGGAAAAGCGGTGGGGAATTCCCTGAGATATGCCTTTCCGGATTAGTTTATGGGTATTAACCATCACAATCCCCTGTATGGTGGAAAAGATATGTAGGGAATCATTTAAGGGCATGATCTGTTTACCCCGGGAAATTAAATTCAGTTTGTAATTATCAAATAGAATACGGCATTTTAATTGTTCAGTTCCTTCTTGTAAGGAGAATAATCCTGCCTGATTTTCATGCACCAGCCAGTAGAGTTCATCGGATACCCGGTAGATGTAATCCGCTTCTGCAAAGATATCAAGTTCGGCCGAATTATTGAAAATGGTATTAACCGGTAAATTCACTACAGGATCCGGACGGGAAGAAAACAGAGGGAGAGCTTCTTTTTCCGGAACGGATTCGAATGAATGTCCGACCTCTACAGGACGTTTGAAATAGCCTTTGTTGGTATGAATGTAAAGATCATCCTGGAATAAAAGAGCTTCGGACAATTGACCCAGATGATTTCGTCTACCGAAGAAACGAATGGCAGCATCCAGCGTCACTGCTGTTAATCCATTGTCACAGGCAATCCAGATCTGTCCGGGAAGATCCGTGGAAATCGCATAAATAATGTTATCATTGAGTTGGGGTTTCTCTGTTTCGTGTACGATGATATTTCCTTCCTGATCAGTTACATATAATCCATTTGTAAGTGTTCCTGTATAGTTAAAACCATTCAGGGAGGCAAAAGCAGAAGGTTGAGCCAGTAAGATGCTCTCAGGCAGGAGATAAGGGATGGTATCCGGATAGTGTTTAAACTGAATATGGGAAGGACTCTTTTCTAACGGAATATATGTGAGTAATCCCAACTCATTTTTTATCCAATAACCGGTATGGTTTTCCCCCTTAGTAAATATAGTATCATTATGATATACTACATGAGCAATCTCCGACTTATCGGGTAACCTATAAAGATTCCAGTTATTCCCATCATATGTCATCAAACCGGTATTATTCGCTATTATCAGAGTCCCTTTAGGAGTAATAGAAATGTCCCGGTTCTGGGAACTGGCATGATAATCATTCATATCATAAGTCCTGAAAAAGGCAGTTGCCAGTTTTTCAGGAACAGCTCCAGCCACTGCGATGTGGAAAGAAATAAAAAGAAAAGTGATAATTAAAAGAGTACTTCTCCGATAAAATGGCGATTTTCTGAAAATATAGATCATTCTTTACACAAGTAAGTTACGGTTGGCGTTATTAAGTTGAGATAATTAATGAAAGAAGTCAGGAAAGTAAAGATATAATAGAAAATTCTACTTAATTCCTTTTCTCTCTCTGACTCCTTCCACTATTTATTAAATGAATTTATATTCCTGCCAGCTCTTGATCTGAATGTCTTCTTCTTTAAGTGTACAGAAGGCATCAATAAAGGCACCTGCCAGCCGGGCATTGGTGATCAAAGGAATATTATGATCAATAGCCGCACGACGGATTTTATAACCATTGGTTAATTCACGTTTGCTATGATCTTTTGGAATATTCACGACTAAATCGAACGCATGATTGCTAAACATATCCATAATGTTTAATTCCCCTGGTTCATCCGGCCATGACACGGTAGTAGTCGGAATGCCGTTGTCATTCAGAAATCTGGCTGTTCCCGCTGTTCCATACAAGGTGTAACCTTTCTGGCTTAACAGACGGCAAGGCTCCAACAATTCCACTTTGCTTTTGGCAGCTCCGGAGGAAACCAGGATATTCTTTTCAGGAACAGTATTTCCCACAGCGATCATAGCAGAAAGAAGGGCTTCGTTGAAATCATCTCCAATACAACCTACTTCTCCTGTGGAACTCATGTCGACTCCTAAAACCGGGTCTGCTTTATGCAATCTGGCAAAAGAGAACTGAGAGGCTTTTACACCAATCCAGTCGATATCAAATGCACTTTTGTCTGGTTTGCTGTAGGGAGCATCCAGCATAATGCGGGTCGCTGTTTCAATAAAATTACGTTTTAGCACTTTAGAAACAAATGGGAAACTACGGGATGCACGTAGGTTACATTCGATCACTTTCACATCATTATTCTTGGCAAGGAACTGGATGTTAAAAGGTCCACTGATATTTAATTCTTTTGCAATCTTCTTGCTGATCTTTTTCACACGGTTAGCGGTTTCAATATAGATCTTCTGAGCCGGGAATACCAGTGTAGCGTCTCCGGAATGCACGCCGGCAAACTCGATGTGTTCGGAAATAGCATATTCCACTACTTCTCCATTCATCGCTACTGCGTCAAATTCGATCTCTTTAGCCCCTTGTAAGAACTCAGAAACAACCACCGGGTGTTCTTTCGATACTTTTGCTGCCAGATCCAGGAATTCGATCATCTGCTCCTTACTGTAACAAACATTCATCGCAGCCCCACTTAAAACATAAGACGGACGAATCAGGATGGGGAACCCTGCTTTTGCGATGAAAGCATCGATTTCTTCCATACTGCTCAACTCAGCCCAAAGAGGCTGGTCAATTCCTAACGTATCCAGCATGGCAGAGAACTTATGACGGTTTCCGCTCTGTCAATAGAAAGAGGAGAGGTACCTAAGATAGGAACGTGCTGACGGTGTAATTTCATTGCCAGATTATTAGGGATCTGTCCGCCCACGGATACGATCACTCCTTTGGGAGTTTCCAGGTCGATCACATCTAACACACGTTCAAAAGAGAGTTCGTCAAAGTACAGACGGTCACACATATCATAATCCGTAGATACGGTTTCCGGGTTGTAGTTGATCATGATGGATTTATACCCCAACTTACGTGCTGTTTGTGCCGCATTAACCGAACACCAGTCAAATTCAACGGAAGACCCGATCCGGCATGCTCCTGAACCCAGAATGATCACGCTTTTATCGTTTGGATAATAAGGGATATCATGGTCACTGCCATCATAGGTCATATAGAGATAATTGGTTAATTCCGGATGTTCGGATGCAATCGTATTGATGCGTTTCACAGTTGGAACAATACCCATTTTCTTACGTAAATTGCGGACCAGGATATTTTCTTTTTCCATATTGCCGTCCGGTTTTGCTACAAAACGTGCAATCTGAAAGTCAGAAAAACCTAATCGTTTTGCTTCACGCATTACCTCTTCCGGCAAATCATTAATATTGTTATAGCTTTTCAGTACTTCACTATAGTCTACAATATTTTTTAATCCATTTAGGAACCAATGACTGATCTTAGTCAGTTCATGGATGCGTTCCACGGTATATCCTTTTTCAAAAGCCTCCGCTACCGCGAAAATACGCAGGTCGGTAGGATTCGATAATTCTTCATCCAGATTTTCGAATGCAATATCTTTATTCCCCACGAAACCGTGCATTCCCTGTCCGATCATACGAAGTCCTTTCTGCATGATCTCTTCAAAGCTCTTACCAATAGACATGATCTCACCAACCGATTTCATGCTGGAGCCGATCTGACGGCTTACACCCACGAACTTGGTCAAGTCCCAGCGAGGAATCTTTACGATCATATAATCTACTTCCGGAGCTTTGTAGGCTGAATTGGGAGTTCCCATTTCACCAATCTCGTCCAGACCGTAGTTCAATGCCAACTTGGCTGCCACAAATGCCAGCGGATACCCACTCGCTTTAGATGCCAATGCCGATGAACGGCTCAAACGGGCATTTACCTCGATCACCCGGTAATCATTTGTGTCAGAGTTAAACGCATATTGAATGTTACATTCTCCTACAATCCCTAAGTGGCGGATTGTAGTGGTAGAAAGATCCTGCAACATCGTCAATTCAGCGTCAGTCAGAGAGCAGGTAGGAGCTACTACAATACTTTCTCCAGTATGAACGCCTAAGGGGTCTACATTTTCCATACTTACTACCGTAAAGCAATGGTCATTTTTATCCCGGATCACCTCAAACTCAATTTCTTTCCAGCCCTTCAGGGATTCTTCCACCAGAATCTGTGTAGAATAAGCAAATGCGCTGGAAGCTAAGGTTTTCAGCTCAGCTTCATCTTTACAGATACCACTTCCCAATCCTCCTAAGGCATAGGCAGAACGGATCATCACCGGATAACCGATCCGATTGGCAGCCGCAAATGCATCCTCCATCGTTTCAACCGCCTGGCTAACCGGCGTTTTTATGTTGATCTCATCGAGCTTTTTCACGAACAGATCCCGGTCCTCGGTGTACATGATCGCCTCTACAGAAGTTCCCAGTACTTTTACCCCATACTTAGCCAGTGTGCCGTCTGTGTACAGTTGAGTACCGCAGTTCAATGCCGTCTGACCACCAAATGCAAGCAGAATACCGTCAGGTTGTTCTTTCTTAATGACCTCCTCGACAAAATAAGGAGTAATAGGCAGGAAGTAAACTTTATCGGCAACACCTTCCGAAGTCTGGATGGTTGCAATGTTTGGGTTTAAAGGTACCGTGCTGATACCTTCTTCCTTGAGTGCTTTCAGGGCCTGAGAGCCTGAATAGTCAAATTCTCCGGCTTGTCCGATCTTCAGGGCACCCGAGCCCAGAACAATCACCTTCTTAATTCCACTTTTAGACATAGTAAATAGGGTTATTTTTTTGTTTATTAATATGATTTTATAGAATGTTATACGCTATACCCAGCCATTGTCGAAAATACAAAAAAATGCGTTAGTGAAAATAACCAACGCATTATATATAAATAAATTATATTCCCGTAATGTAGAAAGAAAAAAACTTATATCCGGAGTGTTTGCCGGAGAGATCGTACCACTTAATTTTGTCTGATGAATACCCCATAAATCTTTTTCTTCAAAATTTGAGCAAAGATATAGATTCTATATGGTATGCGCAAATTAAAAAAACTAAAAGGGAACGGGCAGATCCGATTCTGTGGAAACAAAAAGTTTATGTTTTAATATTATGATTAATAATTAGTAAGAGGTTGCAGATATTCAATGCCGAATTATTACTTTTGTAGTCAAAAAATCAGGAATGAGTTTTTGTTGGAATACGCGCACAGAACTATTGTTAGGCAAAGAGCGGTTGAATTATTTGAGATCCTGTCACGTCCTGGTGGTAGGTGTTGGTGGAGTCGGAGCGTATGCTGCCGAACAGATTTGTAGAGCAGGTGTGGGAAAAATGACGATCGTGGACGCGGATACGGTCAATGAAAGTAATGTCAACCGGCAGCTTCCGGCTTTGCACTCTTCATTGGGTAAATTAAAAGCGGAAGTGATGGCAGAACGTTTGAAGGATATTAATCCGGAATTGGAATTGAGGGTGATCACTGAATTCCTGAAAGATGAACGCATACAAGAGGTGCTGACTGCTGATAAATATGATTATGTAGTGGATGCGATTGATTCACTCAGTCCGAAAGTATTTCTTTTATATCATGCGGTTCAGTTGGGTTTACCCATTGTTTCTTCGATGGGAGCCGGAGGTAAAATAGATCCATCCCAGGTAAAACTGGCAGATATTTCCAAAACCTCGGAATGTGCTCTGGCTAAGGTTGTCCGCAAACGTTTAAGAGGGAAAGGGGTAAAAAAAGGAATACCCGTGGTGTTCTCAACGGAACCGGCCAATCCGGATGCTATTATAGAAGTGAAAAATGAACGGAATAAACGAACGACTGTCGGTACGGTTTCTTATATGCCTGCCACATTCGGTTGTTTTCTGGCTTCCTACGTAATCCGGAATATTTAAATTAATTATATGATACAGATAAAAGGGATCACCAAAAGTTTCGGAACCTTACAGGTACTTAAAGGAATAGATCTATCCATAGAGAATGGAGAGGTGGTTGCTATTGTAGGACCCAGCGGTGCTGGTAAGACTACTTTATTACAGATTATGGGAACACTGGACACACCGGATAGTGGTCAGTTGTGGATCAATGGTACGGATACCAGCCGGTTGAAAGAAAAGGATTTGGCTGCTTTCCGGAATAAAAATATTGGCTTTGTTTTTCAATTCCATCAACTATTACCAGAGTTTACAGCACTGGAAAATGTGATGATCCCAGCTTTGATTGCCCGCGAAAAGCCGCACGTGGCTGAAGGGAAAGCAAAAGACCTATTAGACTTTATGGGACTGTCAGACCGGGCTAACCATAAACCGGCTGAACTTTCGGGTGGGGAAAAACAGCGGGTGGCGGTAGCCAGAGCGCTGATCAATGAACCGGCTGTTATTTTAGCAGATGAGCCTTCCGGAAGCTTAGATACAAAAAATAAAGAAGAATTACATGCCCTCTTCTTTGAATTACGGGATAAAATGAAACAGACATTTGTAATTGTCACACATGATGAACAACTTGCGAAACAAACAGACCGAGTCATTCATATGAAGGACGGTGTTGTGAATGCTTAAAACCTATATGATTTATTGATTATGACTAATGAAAAAAAGAGTAACATTCGGAAGCCGGATAGGAGTGATCCTTGCGACAGTGGGTTGTGCGGTAGGATTGGGAAATATCTGGCGTTTCCCGTATATGTTGGGAGTAAATGGAGGTGCAGCCTTTCTATTGATCTATATCGGATGTATTATTATATTAGGCCTTCCGGTCATGCTCACAGAGTTTTTTATCGGACGGCATTCCCGCAAAAATGCCGCCGGAGCTTTTAAAGTCATGGCTCCCGGAACGGTCTGGAGTGTAATCGGATATAATGGAGTGTTGGCTGCTTTCCTGATATTGGGATTCTATTTTGTGGTGGCTGGCTGGACATTGGAATATATTGTGCAGGCGGCTTCCGGTTCATTGAACGGAAAATCGGCAACGGAATTTGCTACCGAGTTTTCTGACTTCTCATCCAGTGTTTTTCGTCCTATTATGTGGACTGTCATTTTTATTGCTTTCACCCATTTTGTGATCATCTCCGGTGTCAAGAATGGAATAGAGAGAGCCTCAAAGGTTTTGATGCCTGTTCTATTCCTGATTCTGATCATATTATGTGTCCGTTCTGTGACATTACCGAACGCAGAAGCCGGTCTTTCTTTTCTGTTTAATCCGGATTTCAGTAAAATTAATTCTTCTGTTATTCTGAGTGGCATGGGACAGGCATTTTTCTCTTTGAGTGTGGGTATGGGATGTCTGATCACTTACTCCTCCTATTTTGGAAAGGAAACAAATTTACAGAGAACAGCTTTGGAAGTAACTGTGTTGGATAGCTTAGTTGCTTTGCTTGCAGGAGTGATAATCTTCCCGGCCGTATTTAGTTTTGGAATTGAGCCGACCGCAGGACCGGAGTTGGTTTTTATTACTTTACCTAACGTGTTTAGCCAACTACCTTTCGGATCTTTGTGGTCTTTCATTTTCTATGTATTATTAGCATTGGCAGCTCTTACTTCTACGATTTCTCTTCATGAGGTAGCCACAGCCTATGTGCATGAGGAATATCATATGATACGCTCCAGAGCGGCACTAATAGTCTCTTTGGATACAGTTGTATTTGCAGTGATCAGTTCGTTGTCTTTGGGGATTTTAAAAGAGTATACGATTTTCGGGCTTACCTTCTTTGACTTTCTGGATTATGTTACGGCAAAGATCATGTTACCTTTCGGTGGAATGTTGATCTGTATCTTTGTCGGTACCCGGGTAGATCGAAAAATTCTAAAAGCAGAACTAACCAACGAGGGTACGGTTCCTTTCTATTTCTTTAATACATATTCTTTCTTTATGAAATATATTGCTCCGGTAGCGATCGGATTAGTCTTTCTGAATGAACTGGGTCTGATCAATCTGATCACTTCTCAATTTAAATAAAAAGAATGGTATAATTTACTTAGAACCCAAAAGTCAATTATACCATTTTTCCCTTTCTCAAATATTGAACTTTAAACCTTAACCTTATGAATTGGCGTGACCTGTTTTATTTCTCTTCCGGTGAACGGAGAGCCTTATCTTTTCTTCTATCCCTTATTCTGATCGCTTTTATTCTTCTTATCCTGAATGACCATTTTACGATAGAATCGATGGATTCGGATGAAAAAGAAAGAATTCTTTTTTCTTCAGATAAAAAAGAAATTCCTGAAGACAGTCTTATCCGGCAACCAGTTGTGGAGAAACCTCCTACTCCTGTTAAAAAGAAGATCACTCAAACATCTCCAAAGAAAAATTTCCAGAAATATCCATCTCCCCCATTCCCTAAGAATGAAAAGTTAAAAGCCGGTGAAAAGGTGGATTTAAATAGGGCTGACACTACTCTTCTAAAAAAAGTGCCAGGTATTGGAAGTGCTTTTGCCCGGCGTATTGTCGGATACCGGAATCTATTAGGCGGATTTTACAGTGTTGAGCAACTGAAAGAAGTCTATGGAATGGAAGAAGAAAGATTTTTGCAAATAGAACCTTTCTTTCTGATAGACAAATCTCATATCCGGCAACGGAAGATAGATGCTCTATCTCCTGATTCCTTGCTGAAACACCCCTATCTGAATTATCCCCGGCAACGGGCAATCACCCGGAAGCTGAAACAACAGGGACAGATTTCCGGATGGGAGGAATTTATCCTATTAGAAGAGTTCACCCCGGACGATATAGAGAAATTGAAAAACTATTTTAGTTTTAATTAATTTGAAAAGTTGGATTCCCCGTGTTCCCGTCTCCACGGGAAACGAGAGCTAATTAATATGATCCTGTGGCTCACTCCCCGCTACTCATCACTCCGGAGTCATCGTCACTATTACTGATTCGTTTACTTCCTCCTTTAAAGGTACGTCCAAATGAGAAATTATAGGAGAACTGTAACAGTAACATGCGGGAGATCTCATCTGTGTGTAAAGCTCTTTTGTAACTTGCATATTTAGACCAGTTCTCGGTTTCCATTTTGTAATTGTTCACGAATGGATTGAATGCACCCACCGTAAACGCAAGATTTTTATGACTATATCTCAACATGGCATAATGAATATTTTCTCCTCCGCTCATCGTTTCTCCATAAAACCAATTCCAATTGGTTTCCATACCCATAGCCAGCATGAATTTTTTGTACGTGGCTGACATGCTTATATTTGAAAACCAGTTGGTATAAGTATGAGAATAGCTATTTCCGTGGCTCATATAATGATTTACTCCTCCGGTGAGGGAAACCTGAAGTACCTCTTTCCAGGGACCTACCCGTACGGTTAACCGGCTGGCTAAACGCTGCCAGTCTTTCTGATTATCCCAGGTCTGGATGATCTTCCCGTTTTCCAGGAACTTTTCGTCCATAATCGCTTTGGGCTGGTATTCATATGTCCCCCATAAATTCCCGTAAAACATCCCTTTTTGCAATTCATATGTCAATTCGGTACGGTAGCGGAGGTAAGGGTTTAAATTGG
This sequence comes from Tannerellaceae bacterium, assembly GCA_021201865.1. Lineage (GTDB taxonomy): Bacteria > Bacteroidota > Bacteroidia > Bacteroidales > Tannerellaceae > UBA4116. The sequence goes on from JAJQEE010000083.1 coordinate 46,851, forward strand.
GATTCCCCCGTTGGATCTGTAAAGAGTCTATCACCTGTTCCACTGCACTTAAATTAGAAAGAGAAGGGGCCGAATTACTGATATTCGCGTTCAAACGGATACTGGAACCCTGCATAATATTATATTGTAGCACTAACCGGGGATTAAATGTGTAATACTGGTAGCCATCCACATTTTCCTGTCCGAACCAGGACCGGGTCATTCCTACGCCTAATGTATAATCCAGCTTCTTTGCCTTTCCTGTAAATTCAGCATACAGAAAGGTCTCCGACTGATCCATTTTGGTTATATAATTATGACCATTCCTGTACTCATTATCAGAGAAGGAGTGAGTATAACGGATCCCACCACTTAAACGGTTGCTGCCTAATTTTTTCTCATAAATACCCTCTCCGATAATGGAATATTTTTTACCTGTCACTAAGTTATTAATGTCTGTCAGCAACACATCCTCTCTACTTTCCTGGTAAAAGCGTTCTGAATTGGCATAATTATAAGTTCCTACCGCATTGATAACAATCGTCTGATCATTCGGTAAACTTTGTTGATAGTATAGATCTAATGCAGGTCTATGCCATTCTTCCGCAGAGTTATCGATCATGTAGACTCTATCGGCCGGATCTTGTATGTTATAGAGATTTCCTTTATAGTCAAAATGAGGCTGATTATTATTATAATAACGGACCGTCGCATTAAATAACATTTTGTCTGGTTGATTAAAGCTATAAGTTGCATTCAGATGTTGCCAGTTCATCCGTGCACGACTATGTTCCCCATCTTCCTTACGCTGAAGGGTAGAGCCATCCTCAAACAGGAAGGATTCTTCGTTATTGCGGTAAATCTTATAGAAGTCCCGGTGGCTGATCCCGTAATTCATGGAAAATTCTGATTTCTTATGATTCACTTTCCCATGAACAAAATTATTTCCCCATGCAATGATAGGGCTATCACTCAGATCGACTCCGAAGCTCCCCCCCCTGTTTCCGGACGATGAACGATATAGTCTAATACTACTTCCGCATTTCCATAACGTAAACCGGGATTGTCATGATATTCAATACGAATGATCTCTGCGGGTTGGAGAGCTAAGATCTCCTGTAATTCCACTTTGGCTCCATTAATACGTAGTTGGATCTCACCTCCGCCGGGAAGAGCGATCTCATTAAAAAGTGGATTTATTTGTAGTTTGGGTAACATTAATTGCTGCAGCAGATTGAGCCCGTTAGTAGAAGCCTCAATCTGCCGGTCAGTAGGGAAGACGATCTTTTTATCCGAACGGCTGGTTTGATTGGATGCGGTGACAGTTACTCCTTCGAGCGCCATGGAACTATCTTCCAGTAAAATATCTTCTAAGGTAACCGGACGGTTCAAACCATTCAGCGTAAAGCATTGTGATTCATATCCCATACTGGAAACAACCAGTAAATAGTTCCCCGGCTGGATTTGGTTTAAACTGAATCTTCCCCTCTCATCCGTAGTGATTCCTGAAATAAAAACAGAGTCCGTAGTTTGTAAAATGACATTTGCAAATTCCAGAGCTTCTCCATTTTTTGCCTCTTTCACGATACCTTTAATCTCTACACTTTGGGTAAGACCCATCACTACCACGCTGAATAACAGCATGATCATTCCAATCATCCTTCTCATAAGTTCTTCGTTTATTTTTATCTTACCAACTCTGACAGGAGGGCTCTTTTCCTGCATTTACTAATAAGACGAACCGATAGTGGAAAAGGTTACAATAGAAAAGAAAAAAATAGTAGCCATGAGAAAACACAGCTTCTTTTTATTCGTAGATCAAACTGGATAAGTTTTGAGTATCAAAGACTTGATTCGCTACTTCGAGAATTTCCTCCGCAGTGACGTTTTCAATCTTTTTGAATATTTCCGGTAACGTATCATACCGGTTATAATGAAGAAAGCTTTTTCCTAATCCCAAAAACAGACTCTCCCGGTTATCCCCGGATATCCCTAATTGACCAATCACCTGCTTTTTGGCAGCAGCCAGTTGGGAAGTGGAGAGTTTATTCTCCCGGATTCTGGCCAACTCTTTATGCACTAACCGGATTGCCTTATTCAAATGTTTCGGGTCCGTTCCAAAATAAATGCTTGCAAATCCGGTATCTGTATAGGAAGTGATAGAAGAATCCACATTGTAGACTAAGCCATGTTTTTCCCGTAAAGATAAGTTTAGCCGGTTATTCATTCCCGGACCTCCCAATATATTATTCAGTAGGAAAAGAGGGATTCTTTTCTCATCGAACATACTGAAGGTTCTTCCGCCGATCAGGACATGCGCCTGATGGGTATCCTGATGTTCCTTCCTATTTTGTGCAGGAATTTGTTCCGGTGCTTTTCTGGTTAACGGCACAGAGGGAGTGCTGATATCAGATAATGTTCTTTCCGCTAATTGGGTAATCCGGTTAAAATTCATTCTCCCCATGGAAAAGAAGACCATATTTCCGGGGGTGTAAAAACGATTGAGGAAAGAACGTCCAGAAAGAGAATTAAACTTCAGGATGGTATCTTCCTCGCCCAAAATATTATGTCCAAGTGCATGCCCCCTAAAAAGCATATTTTCAAACTCATCAAAGATCAGCTCAGAAGGACTGTCTTTGCAGGAATTGATCTCATCGAGGATCACGTCAATTTCCTTTTCAATCTCCTGTTCCGGAAATTGAGAATGAAAAACAAGATCCGCCAGGAGTTCGAACGCCCGGCTGAAATGCTCTTCCATAAAAACAGAGTACACAAAGGTGTCTTCTTTCGTTGTATACGCATTGAGTTCACCTCCTACATTTTCCATCCGGTTTAGAATGTGCCATGATTTTCTTTTCTGTGTACCTTTAAATAACATATGCTCTACAAAATGGGCTAATCCGTATTCTTCCGGAGCCTCATCCCGTGTGCCTGCATGAATAGCGAAGCCACAGTAAGCTACCGGGGAATCAACCGGAAGATGGATCATACGAAGGCCGTTAGAGAGTGTATAAGTCTGATAATGCATATGTTTTGTTTTGATAAGTCTGTTTCATACGAACGCGCAAAAGTATAACTAAAAATGTTTCCCCCCCCAATTAAAAATAGTTTATATGAGAGCAGAAATCATTAAAATAGATACTTTTGTACTCAATTTTGGTGAATGCGTATTGAATAAAGAATAATAACCCATGATAAACGAAGAGATAACCTCTATCCTCCGGCAGGAAGCGGAAGCAGTCCTACAGATCCCGGTATGTGAGGATTATGAAAAAGCGGTGGACTACATTGTTGAGTATGTCCATGAAAAGAAAGGAAAGCTGATCACCGCCGGAATGGGAAAAGCCGGTCAGATCGCGATGAATATTGCCACCACTTTCAGTTCGACGGGTACTCCGGCTTTCTTTCTGCACCCCAGCGAGGCGCAGCATGGGGATCTGGGAATTGTCCGGGAAAATGATATTATGCTATTGATTTCCAATTCCGGAAAAACAAATGAAATAGTAGATCTGCTGCAACTGACACGTGGGTTAGTCCCTGACATCAAATTTATTGTGATTACCAGTAACCCGGATAGCCCGTTGGCTAAAGAAGCGAATGCCTGCCTGTTGACCGGAAACCCGAAAGAGGTGTGTGTCTTAGGGTTAACCCCTACCACTTCCACCACCGTGATGACCGTGATCGGAGATATTTTAGTCGTGAATACGATGAAACGGATTGGGTTTACCAACAAGGAATATGCAAAACGGCATCATGGAGGTTATTTAGGCTCTAAAAGTCGCCAGCAAAGTGTAGAAGAACAGACCTTATAAAAGATATGAGAAAAGTAATAGGCGTAGGGGAAACGATCTTAGATATCATTTTTAAAAATGACCAGCCTCATCAGGCCGTTCCCGGTGGATCTGTTTTTAATGGTTTAGTCTCTTTAGGACGTCTGGGTGTCCCGGTCTCTTTTATCAGCGAATTAGGGAATGATAAAGTGGGAGAAATAATCCGTCAATTTATGACAGAGAATAATATATCAACGGACTATGTAGACTGTTTTCCGGATGGCAAAAGTCCCATTTCACTGGCTTTTCTGGATGAAGATCATAATGCTCAGTATACCTTCTATAAAGATTATCCCAATCAGCGACTGGAAGTACCTTTACCACAGGTAAATGAGGATGATATTTTTATTTTTGGATCCTATTATTCGCTGAATCCGGTTTTACGGGAGCGGATAGTGGAATTTCTGGAATATGCTAAAGAGCGGAAAGCCATCATTTATTATGATCCGAATTTCAGGAATGCCCATACCCATGAAGCTATTTTTCTGACCCCGACCATTCTGGATAATTTTGAGTATGCCGATATCGTAAGGGGATCGGATGAAGACTTTCTGAATATATTTGGTAAAACAGATATGCAATATATCTATAAAGAACACATTCAGTTTTATTGCGACCGTTTTATTACCACGCATGGAAAAGAAGGAGTCCATTTGTTTACAAAAAATGACCACTCCCATTTCCCTACCAATGAGATCGAACCCTGCAGTACGATCGGTGCAGGAGATAATTTCAATGCCGGAATTATCTATGGACTTCTGAAATATGATGTACGCCACCGGGATTTGCCGGAGTTGAGTAAAGAGATGTGGGGTAAGATCATTACCTGTGGAATGGATTTGGCAACAGAAGTCTGTTTAAGCTATGATAACTATATTTCAAAAGAGTTTGCAGCGGGTTATAATCATCCCTCTCAATCTTAAATATCATTAACCGGAGTACCTATAGCGTGTGTTTTATTTATCTTTGTATAGATGCTTAGATAGAATATGATGTCAGAAAAGATATTTCTTTTATTAACAAGTATATTTGCACTAACGAACTGTCAATCCCGGGACCCTGAGATCAGAGCGGTATGTTCACGCCAGGATATAGGAAATTATGTCATTAAATGGGAAACAGATCCTCCGATGGCCGGGACTGTAAAGATCTATGTATCTGATAATCCGGATACGTTCGACCGGACACGTCCGGTTCTCTATGCTAATATAAGTGATAATATAACTACTTATATCACTCCGGATAATATGACCCGGCAGTACTTCCTGTTATCCTTTAATGATAAATATACCCGTGTTGTCAGCTCCCGCCGGGATGCTATGGATCAGATCCGTAATTTTCGGGATATAGGGGGATACAATACCACAGACCACCACATGGTACGCTGGGGTAGGGTCTATCGCTCCGGAGATTTGTTCCGTATGAGCGAAAGAGATTCGCTTCGTTTGGCCAAGCTGGGTATCAGAACCATTCTGGACCTTCGTACGAAAGAAGAAGCAGCAGAAAATCCGGTTTCTTACACGAACGCAAGGATCCTTTCGCTGCCTGTTTCCAACGGAAATCTGGAAGAAATCACACAACGGTTAAAAGAAGGCCGTATCCGTAAAGGAGATGGAGTCCTTTTTATGCAGGATCTTTATCTGCAATATGTGACGGATAATACGGCCAGTTTCTCCGAAGCATTCCGGATTTTATTAGATCCGGAGAATTATCCACTATTAATATCCTCTACATTCGGTAAAGACAAAGCAGGCTTTCTGACAGCTTTGATTCAGGCAACGTTACAGGTTCCGGAAGATGTGATCTATAGTGATTATAGTTTGTCTCAGGATTGGTATGCGGATCATACCCGGAGGATGCGGGGATTTGCCCGAACACTGAACCCGGATGCCCAGGAAGCACTGACGGTTATGTTGCAAACCAATGAGGCTTATCTGGATCTGGCTTTCCGTAAGATTAAGAAAGAGTATGGATCGGTTGACAAATATCTCATAAAAGAACTAAATTTAACAGAAAAGGATCTGTCTAAACTGAAAGAACTATTGCTTTTATAGGCTGAATCCGAATTATTTGCCTACCTTTGCACAGCAAAATTTATTTTATACAAACATCGCACTTTGAAAACATTTGAAGAATTAGGAGTTGCCGCACCGATACTGAAGGCAATTCAAGAAATGGGCTACGAATCGCCCATGCCTGTACAAGAGGAAGTGATTCCTTTTTTATTAGGAGAAGATAACGACGTAATTGCATTGGCCCAGACTGGAACCGGTAAAACTGCTGCTTTCGGATTACCCTTACTACAAAAGATAGAAGTAAATCAATATTATCCTCAGGCACTTGTTTTGTGTCCTACCCGGGAACTATGTTTACAGATAGCAGATGATCTGAATGATTATTCTAAATATATAGATAACCTCAAGGTTCTTCCTGTATATGGAGGATCAAGTATTGAGAGCCAGATTAAAATGCTAAAAAGAGGAGTGCACGTAGTCGTGGCTACTCCAGGGCGTTTACTGGATTTAATGAACCGCAAGACTGTGGACCTGAGCAAGGTTCGTAATGTTATTCTGGATGAAGCGGATGAAATGTTAAATATGGGATTCACTGAGAGTATCAATGCAATCCTTGCTGAGGTACCGGCTTCCCGTAATATGCTTTTGTTCTCTGCCACTATGCCACACGGGATAGCTTCTATTACCAAAAAATATATGAACAATCCGAAAGAGATTGTCATCGGTAATAAGAATGAAGGTAATAAAAATATCAAGCATGTGTATTATATGGTTCAGGCAAGAGATAAATATCTGGCACTGAAACGCATTGCTGACTATTATCCGAATATTTACGGTATTATCTTCTGCCGTACCCGTAAGGAGACACAGGAGATTGCGGACAAATTGATTCAGGATGGCTACAACGCAGACTCTTTGCATGGTGAATTGAGCCAGGCACAGCGTGATTATGTGATGCAGAAATTCCGTATCAAAAATCTGCAGTTGCTGGTGGCTACTGATGTCGCTGCGCGTGGTCTGGATGTAGATAACCTGACACATGTCATCAACTATGGATTGCCGGATGAAATCGAGTCTTATACGCACCGTAGTGGTCGTACCGGACGTGCCGGCAGAACAGGAATCTCTATCTCGATTTGTCACATCAAAGAAAAAGGTAAAATCCGTGAACTCGAACGTATCCTGAATAAGAGCTTTGAGAAAGGCGAGATGCCAAGCGGACAGGCAATTTGTGAAAAGCAATTATTGAACTTAGTAGACCAGATCGAAAAAGTGAAGGTGGACGAAGATGAAATTGCTGAATTGATGCCTGCTATTTTCCGTAAACTGGAATGGTTAGACAAAGAAGATATCATCAAACGGGTGGTTTCTCTTGAATTCAACCGGATGATTGATTACTATAAAGACGCGGAAGAAATACAGATTGTAGATGAACGGTCCATGAAGAAAGAACGTTCTGAACAACGGGGTGATCGTCGTTTCCCGGTGGCAGAAGAAGGATTTTCCCGTTTCTTCCTCAATTTCGGTAAGGCCGATGGTCTTTTCCCTAATCAGTTGATTGAGCTGGTTAATAAATGTGTACCTGGAAAAGTCCGGATCGGAAAGATCGATCTTCGTGAAAACTTCTCTTTCTTTGAAGTAGAAGAAGGAGAGGCCATGCGTGTAATGGATCAGATGAATGGATATGAGATTGAAGGCAGACGCCTTTCTGTAGAACCTGCCCAAGGGAAAAAAGAAGGAGGCCGGGGAGGTCGTTCCGGAGGTAGCGGATTTAACAGAGGAAAGCGTGAGGGGGAACGCGATAGTAGTTCCCGTGCCTCTTATGACCGCTCTGAAAGACGGGATCGTGACCGTGATAAACCGTGGAGACGCCCTTCTTCAGACAGGGATGCCCGAAAAAACGCTCGGATCGTCAACGAAGAACTTCCAACAGATAAGATAGAAACAGGATGTGTCCAACCGGATACATCCTGTTTTTTAATACCCTCCTCTAACAGTCATTTTTTATTTTTCGTCACCCGGGAAAAATCTCAGTCACACTCCGGCCCCCCCGTTTTGTTTATAAAAAGATAAAAAGGAAGTAATCCTATCATAAGGAGAAGGTATGCTGATGAATATAGTAAACTAAATCCTTATTGCAGACTACCAAGGTTAAGACCCCGGCATCATAACCCTGTGATCCCGGGGGATCAGCCTTAATCTCCCGGGGGCATAACCCTGCACTGCCGGCAGTATAACCTTAGCGGTCTTCATGCATGCCCTACCAGGCTACTAAACCCGGAATAGTTTATATACGGTTTTGCTTAACCGGCTTTAAAGATTCATATAGTAAAGGTATATGTAGGATAAAATTGGGATAATATGGACGAAAAAGGGCATGAGAGATGAGAGATGAACTACACAAATTTTGTGTAGTTGGATGTTTTAAAGAGATTCTTCTATTTATAACCTAATTCTTTATTATAGGCATCCCGGTCATTGATGATTTCAAGGGCTTTCTGATAGGCCGGATTATCATCATTAATCACCTGATAGTATTCACCCATTTCATAAATATCCCTTGCGACCAATGCTTTGATCTGTAGTTTGATCAGCGCTTTGGAACGTTCATATTCCTCTTCATTAAACTCAATATCTTCTTCCTGAGCTATTTCTTTCAGTTCATCAATCATAGCCGGAGTAACCTCAAACTGTTGATTGAACTGGATAAACTTCGGATAGTTAGCTGCCAACTCTTCCCGGTGCTGGTCTACATAATTCATAGCCACCCGGTAGACTACCCCTTTAGCCACCAATTTACGGTGATAGTCCGTATAACGGGTGGTATCCACCGGGATAAATACATCCGGCATAATACCGCCGCCGCCATAGACAGTACGTCCGGTCACCAAGGTATTGAATTTCATGGAATCCGGGAAATGAATACTATCCGCACTCATGAGCTCACCCCGGTTATAGCGTTCAATCAGGTCATGCCTGTAATCATCCGTTTTACCACTTTCATAGGGTTTCTGGATGGTGCGGCCTGTTGGTGTGTAATAGCGTGAAACAGTCAAACGGATCATAGAACCATCCGGTAGCGGAATAGGCTTCTGTACCAACCCTTTTCCAAACGTACGGCGGCCAATAATCACGCCCCGGTCCCAGTCCTGGATAGCACCCGCCAGGATCTCACTGGCAGAAGCAGAAGATTCATCTACTAATACGACTAACCGTCCCTGTTCAAAATCTCCCCGTCCGGTGGAATTGGCCTCTTCCCGTGGCTGCTTGCTTCCCTCGGTATAGACAATCAACCTGTCTTTTTCGAGAAATTCATCCGCCAGATCAATGGCGATGTTCAGGTATCCTCCCCCATTCCCCTGCAAGTCCAGAATAAGGTTTTTCATGCCCTGTTTTTTCAGTTTCGCTAATGCTTCCCGGAATTCATCGGCTGACGAAGCCGCAAAGCGGTTCAGTTTCATATAGCCGGTTGTTTTATCTGCCATGTAGGCAGCGTCCAGACTATATACCGGGATCTTACCCCGGATGATTTTGAATTCGATCAGGTCCGGCGTTCCGGCACGAAGTACTTTGACCCGTACTTCCGTTCCTTTTTTACCCCGTAACATCTTCATGATGTCATTGGTCTTCATCTTCACTCCCGCTATCAGGGTGTCGTTCACCAGGATAATCCGGTCACCGGCATGTAGTCCGACCTTTTCTGACGGACCTCCGGCTATCACCTGGATCACATAGAGGGTGTCTGTGATCATATTAAACTGAATACCGATCCCATCAAAGTTTCCTTGTAGAGGTTCTGTCATATCCTTCGTTTCCTGAGGATCCAGATAGTCGGAATGAGGATCCAGTTTTTCCAGCATGCCGGAAATTGCGTCTTCTACTAACTTATCCGTGTCGGTAGAATCTACATACAAATTTGATATCGCATACAATGCCAAAGACAATTTGCGAGCTTCCTGATTAGGATTATTTTGAGCGTTGAGCTGGAAAACAAACGTGGCTAATAACAGGAACAATAGGTTTTTTTTCATTATTTTCATTATTTCATCAATACAAATCAATTTCTTCCGGAACGAATAAAGAGACATCCTTTCCGTAGCGCAACAGTTCGCGCACTATACTTGAACTAATATGGGTGTGTTCGGGTTCAGTGAAAAGTATAAAAGTTTCAATACCAGCCAACTTCCGGTTAACATCTGCTATTGTCTTTTCATATTCAAAGTCATTGACCGTACGGATTCCCCGCAGGATGAAATCAGCATTCATCTCACGGGCAAAATCTACGGTCAGGGTGGCATAAGGTTTTACTCTTATTCTCGGGTTATCCTTATAAAGGGTACGGATCTGCTCTAATCTTTTTTCGAGGGTAAAATAGGTAGACTTCTTATCATTTACCCCGATTGAGATAATGATCTCATCTACCAGCTCCAATCCCCGGTTCACCAGTGATTGGTGTCCGATCGTGAAAGGATCAAAGGTTCCCGGAAACAAAGCGATTTTTTTCATGCGATCTCTTCTTCAACAACGAGGTTTTCGATAATAAAAGTCTGTCGTTCCATCGTGTTTTTACCCATATAGAACTCCAGCATTTCCTTCACTAAATCCTCTTTCTTCATTTTTACCGGGTCTAAACGCATATCCTTTCCGATAAAGTTCTTAAACTCATCCGGGGAGATCTCTCCCAGCCCTTTAAAGCGGGTAATCTCCGGATTTTTCCCGGCGGCCTCCATGGCAGCCAGACGTTCCTCTTCGGAATAGCAGTACCAGGTTTGTTGCTTATTACGTACCCGGAACAGCGGGGTTTGTAAAATATACACATGGTTGCCTTTGATCAGGTCAGGATAAAATTGCAGGAAGAAAGTAATTAACAACAAACGGATATGCATACCATCCACATCCGCATCGGTTGCTATGATCACTTTGTTATATCTCAATCCTTCCAGGCCATCTTCTATATTCAAGGCTGCCTGCAACAGATTGAACTCTTCATTTTCGTATACGATCTTTTTAGTCAGTCCATAACTGTTTAAGGGTTTTCCCCGCAAACTGAATACTGCCTGCAAATTCGGGTCCCGGCTTTTGGTGATCGATCCGCTTGCAGAATCTCCCTCGGTAATAAAAATACAACTCTCTTCTTTCCGGTCTCCTTTATTATCATTCAGATGGATCCGGCAATCTCTCAGCTTTTTATTATGTAGATTCGCTTTCTTTGCTCTTTCACGAGCCAGTTTAGTCACCCCGGCAATGGCTTTCCGTTCCTTCTCTGATTCAAGGATCTTACGTAGCATTGCCTCGGAGGTTTCCGTATTTTTATGAAGGTAGTTATCCAGCTCTTTTTTAATGAAATCACCGATAAACTTCGCTACGGTAGGCCCATCCGGCCCCATATCTTTCGATCCTAATTTCGTTTTCGTCTGGCTCTCGAACACCGGCTCTTCCACTTTGATACTGATCGCCGCGACAATACCGGTGCGGATATCGGAGTATTCAAAATTCTTATTGTAATACTCCTTGATCACACGCCCCAATGTTTCACGAAAAGCAGAAAGATGGGTACCCCCCTGGGTCGTATGTTGTCCGTTTACAAACGAATAGTACTCTTCTCCGTACTGGTTACTATGGGTAATTACCACTTCGATGTCTTCACCCTGCAAATGAATGATCGGGTAAAGCGGATCCGTAGTCATATTCTCATTCAACAGATCCACCAGGCCATGACGGGAATAGAACCGTTTCCCATTATACAAAATGGTCAGTCCGGAGTTCAGGAAAACGTAATTTTTCAACAGGTTTTCTATAAACTCATCTTTGTATTGGTAGTCTTTGAAAATATCTTTATCCGGGATAAAATAGATCAGTGTTCCGTTAGCCTCATCCGTCGGCTGGACTTTCTTTTCCTCTGTGATGACAGCCCGGCTGTATTCCACCTGCTTGCATTCACCATCCCGGCAGCTACGGATCAGGAAGTAACTACTTAAGGCATTCACCGCCTTGATACCGACACCATTCAATCCTACTGATTTTTTAAACGCTTTGCTATCATATTTCGCTCCCGTATTCATTTTACTGGAGACGTCCACTACTTTTCCGAGGGGAACACCACGACCGTAGTCACGAACCGTAACGGTTCCCTCCTCCACAGTCACTTCGATGGTTTTCCCGTATCCCATCATATATTCATCGATGGAGTTATCCAATACCTCTTTCAGAAGTACATAAATACCATCATCCGCATAACTTCCATCCCCCAGCTTGCCGATATACATACCCGGACGCCGGCGGATGTGCTCCATCCATTCGAGCGTTTTTATATCTTCATCATTATATGCTGTAGGTCCCTGCATAAATTATTAATTGATAATTGATAATTGAAAATGGACAATTATCATTTGTTATTAGTGATTATTATTTTTAACAGAATTAAAAAATTTCAATTTCCAATTCTTTTTGAGAAGGCTCTTCTCGTTTTATGATGTTCTCTTTTGAAATAGTCCCATTGAGCCTGTACGGCACTATTCATCTCCAATTCCGGATTACTCTCCGCATATTCCACTCCTAAATCTCTGTAGACGGGGATCAGGTCATTGAATAAAAGGGCATTTACTCCTTTATTCTGATATTCCGGCAATACACCCATCAGATAGAGATCCACCACCTTGGGTCTGGACTTCAACGCTTTCAGCAAATGAATAAATCCAAACGGGAACAGGTGTCCTTTTGCTTTTTTCAATCCGTTGGAAAGGTTCGGCAGAGAGATCCCAAAACCGACCACCGTATCATCTTCTTCCCGGATGATCAATGTGACCAGATCCAGGCGGATCATCGGAATATATTGGTTGACATAATAATCGATCTGTTTCTGCGTAAGCGGAGCGAACCCATATAACGGTGCAAAAGAGGCGTTCAGGGTTTCAAAGATCCGCTGTGCATAGGGCCAGACCTCTTTTCTGGATTTGAATTTCAATACTTTCAATCCATATTTCTTCTTTACGATCTCTCCTACCCGCAGATGCTTTTCAGGAATCCCTTCCGGAATATAGATCTTAAACTCATGCCAGTCCTGATCCTTCCCGTATCCCATCCGCTCCATGTGCTGAGGATAATAAGGATAATTATAGATCGTTGCCATGGTACCTAACTGGTCAAAACCTTCCACTAACATACCTTCATGATCCAGATCCGTAAAGCCCAATGGTCCGTGTAAAACCTCCATCCCATGTCCTTTTGCCCAACTCTCCACAGCAGCAAACAAAGCATTCACTACTTTTTCATCATCGATAAAATCCACAAATCCGAACCGGGCATTCTTTTGTCCCCAGACTTCATTGCTTGGGCGGTTGATAATCCCCGCGATCCTTCCAACCACTTCATCTCCCCGGTAGGCCAGGAAAAGAACAGCATCACAGACTTCAAATGCCGGATTCTTTTTAGGATCCAACGTCTGCATCTCTTCTTCTATCAAACCAGGAACGTGATAAGGGTTATCTTTATATAGATCAATATTAAATTTGACGAACTTCTTCAGCTCTTTTTTATTAGAAACTTCTTTTACAACAATATCCATTGGTATTTTTCATTATGATGTGCAAATTTACTAAATAATTTGTTACACAGGCTGTTTGTGCCTGAAAGAAACGGCCTTTATTTGGTTAATAAATATAGGATTTTTTTAAAGGAGTTTTATCAGAACCCTATGGTTTCCCGCTACTGTTTATATATAACTTTTACAGGCCGTAGGCCTACTATATGTCAGGCCCCAGCAACGCTGGGGTTGGTAAGATGATCCAACAGTTGCGCACCATAGGTGCAGTATAGTCCAAATTGTATGGCTTATTCTACCTGGCATTCGGCATTCGACTACTATGCTGCGCCTACAGCGCGTAACAGATTGGGTTTCAATATACCCCGGCGATGCCGCAGGGCTGTTAAGTTCTCTTGTAAATATCTTAGATACTGATTATTCTATCCTGTAAGGATACCAGCAACAGCCCAGGGCTGAGCGAAGCGAATCCCTGGGTAAGGTTACCAAAACAATAACCCTGTAAGGGTTTCACTCTCTGTCAATGAGTCAAT
>JAJQEE010000174.1 GCA_021201865.1 Tannerellaceae bacterium
TTAATAACTAATTAATAACAAATAATCACTTGGAAATTAACATAGAAATCGGGGTTCTTGACTAAGGGTACCCTCTGATGACTTACAATTCATAAGGTAGTTGGAGTTATAAATGAGTTTTTACACAATCTCTGGAGAGGGGAGTTAAATCTCCTGTTTTTGAGGTCATTAAAGATGAAATAAAATCTTCCGACCATGACTGAATAGTCCTCCTCCACGGTGAATACCTTTTCCTCAGGTGAATACCCGGTGAATACCCTAAAAAGATAAGGTGTTCACCGTATATGATTCATTTATAATTTCTTATGGAAAGGTGAACAGGTGAATACCTGAAAATAAATTTACAGGGAGAGAAAGCCAAAAAGATTATTTCGTCATTCGATAAATATAGAAAATCATCCCCACTCAGAGAGTTCCGGATCAGAAATCGTAGCTTCTTTGCTGTTTGCGCCATTCATCCGCACATTGTTCCAGTTCGTTGTACCAGGCTTCCCCGAATTTACGAATTAACGGTTCTTTGAGGAATTGATAAACAGGAACGCCCGCTTTCTGCCCTAACAATTCCGCACACCGGCATATCTTCCAACGGTCATAGTTCACAGCCCGGTAGTCTCTGTATTGAGTGATACGAATAGGATAGAGGTGACACGATACGGGTTTATAGAAAGAGACACGTCCTTCGCGGTATGCTTTTTCAATCGCACATTTACAAACACCCTCCGAATCATAACAGGTAAAGACACAGTTCTTTCCGTTGACAATAGAAGTGACAATATCCCCATCTGAATCAATGTAGGCTACGCCCTGTTGATTAATGATTTCCTGCGCTTCGGGTAACAGGTCATCCCAAACTTCCGGCAACACTTTCCGGAGTTCTTCCAGCTCTTCTTCTTCGAGGGGTGCCCCGGAGTCACCTTCTATACAACAGGCTCCCTTACATTGTGAGATATCACAAATGAAGCAACGTTCTATTACATCCAGCCCTACTAAGGCATCATCTATCTGGATCATATATTTTGGTAGTAGTTAGGAGTTGGTAGTTAGGAGAATTTCAGAATCCATAAAAACAGTTGGTAATTAATAACTCCGGAAGAATGACTCCTTCTGCCAGCTATTAACTACCAACGCCTAACTACCTCAATTGGCAACAGCCAATTTTATTTATTTAATCAAAGATTTTCCTGTCATTTCAGCCGGCTGAGGCAGTCCGAGAATCTGTAATACAGAAGGAGCTACGTCTGCCAGAATACCATCTTCCACTTTCGCGTCTTTGTTCTCTGTTATATATACGAACGGAACCGGATTCAACGAGTGAGCCGTGTTAGGCGAACCATCTTCGTTCATGGCATTATCCGCGTTTCCGTGGTCAGCGATGATGATCACTTCATATCCGTTTGCTTTCGCAGCCTCTACCGTATCATGCAGACAGGCATCTACTGCAACCACAGCTTTTTCAATGGCTTCATAGATTCCGGTGTGTCCCACCATATCTCCATTGGCATAATTACAAACGATAAAGTCATATTTATTTTCGTTGATCGCCTCTACCAGTTTGTCTTTCACTTCGTACGCACTCATTTCCGGTTGCAGGTCGTAAGTAGCCACTTTGGGAGAAGGAACCAGGATACGGTCTTCACCTTCAAACGGAGTTTCACGTCCGCCGTTGAAGAAGAAGGTCACGTGTGCATATTTTTCAGTTTCTGCGATGTGTAACTGTGTTTTGTTTGATGCTTCCAGGTATTCACCGAGGGTATTGTTTACATTGTCTTTGTCGAATAGAATGTTTACACCCGTGAAACTTGCATCATAGGGAGTCATACAATAGAACTGAAGTCCCGGAATGGTAGTCATTCCTGCCTCCGGCATATCCTGTTGGGTCAGGACAATAGTCAATTCTTTTGCACGGTCATTGCGGTAGTTAAAGAAGATCACCACATCTCCTTCTTCAATGGTTGCCACCGGTTTTCCGTTTTCCACATGTACGATGGGTTTGATGAACTCATCTGTCACACCTTCCGCATAGGATTCTTCCATGGCCTGAACCATATCTTCAGATGGTTTACCTACGCCGTTCACTAATACTTCATAGGCCTCTTTCACACGTTCCCACCGTTTGTCACGGTCCATCGCATAGTAACGGCCAATGATAGATGCGATCTTACCACCTGTTGTTTTCAAATGGTTTTCTAACTGTTCAATAAAACCTTTTCCACTTTTCGGGTCGGTGTCACGACCGTCCATAAAGCAGTGAACATATGATTTCGTGATACCATATTCTTTTGCAATATCAGTCAGCTTCATCAGGTGCTCCAAAGAACTGTGTACACCACCGTCAGAAACCAATCCTAAGAAATGGATCTGTTTGTTGTTTTCTTTTGCGTAACCATAAGCCTTTTTGATCTCCGGATTGTCCATAATCGTATTCTCACGGCAGGCGATATTGATCTTTACCAGGTCCTGATACACGACACGTCCCGCACCGATATTCAGGTGACCCACTTCCGAGTTACCCATCTGGCCATCCGGCAAACCTACATTTTCACCTGAAGCCTGAAGCTGGGAGTTTGGATATGTTTTGATCAATTCATCCCAATAAGGTGTTGGTGTGTTATATATCACATCATTCTTGCCTTTACTGCCGATACCCCATCCGTCGCAAATAATTAACAACGCTTTTTTGCTCATGATTAAATATTTATATAGTTAGTACTTATTTCTTCAAATCCGGTGCAAAGATAACTAATTCTACTGTATTATTTGTTGGCGGCAATGTATTACTTTTGTGAATCAAATGGAAAAGAAGTTACAGGATAAACAATTAGGAACTATTCTGATCCGGACCAGTTCCCGTGCCAGACATTACAATCTGAGAGTAAAAGACGGGATCGTGATCGCCACCATGCCGGAACAGGGGGACGAACAGAAATTAATCTCCTTTATCCACGAAAAACGCCCGCAGTTGCTCCGCTTTCTTTCCAGACCCTCCATAGCCCCTCAACTCCTGAATGAAGAAACGGAATTGCAGGCCACTACTTTTAAATTGCATATCTTTCGTTCGGACCGGGCCGGTTATTATATGAAATTAGCGGACGGCTTTCTTCATATTGCCTGTCCGCAACAGACCCGTTTCGAAGAGGAAAAAGTACAGGCTACACTCCGGGACCTGTTAGAAAGAGCGCTCCGGCATGAAGCCCGCCGGGTGTTGCCGCCCAGGCTGAAAACACTGGCTGAGCAATATGGTTTTACGTATACCTCGGTAAAAATAAACAACAGCAAAACCCGCTGGGGAAGTTGCAGCGGAAAGAAAACCATCAACCTCTCCCTATCCCTCCTGTTATTACCTCCTCATTTAGTAGATTACGTTTTATTACACGAGCTTTGCCACACCCTTGAAATGAACCACAGCGAACGATTCTGGTCGCTTATGGACCAGGTCACCGGAAACCGGGCGAAGGCTCTGAGAAAAGAGCTGAAAGGATATTCCACGCTGTAACGGTCTTAACATTTCGGGGGTAAACTTTTTGTATCAGCCTACGGTTAATTAGTTGTAGGAATACGTTTTTCATCCGGAGTTACTTTAGAAATCAAAATCTTAATATTACACTTTTATGGAATATCGTTTAGAAAAAGATACTATGGGAGAAGTGAAGGTTCCTGTGGATGCCTATTATGGGGCGCAGACACAACGGAGCATCAATAATTTTAAAATCGCACAAGATATTAACCGCATTCCAAAAGAGATCATTCATGCATTCGGATACCTAAAAAAAGCGGCCGCTTTAGTCAATCAAGAGGCCGGACTTCTGAGTCAGGAAAAATGCGATCTGATCGGGCAGGTCTGTGATGAGATCATTGCCGGTAAGTTAGATGACTCTTTTCCTTTAGTGGTGTGGCAAACAGGTAGCGGCACACAAACCAACATGAATGTCAATGAAGTAATCGCGAACCGGGCACATGTATTAACAGGAGGTAAACTGACAGATAAAGAGAAAGTACTCCAGCCAAATGATGATGTGAATAAGTCACAGTCTTCTAATGATACATTTCCTACAGCGATGCATATTGCCGCTTACAAAGTCCTTTCTGAAACAACCATACCGGGTATTCTGAGACTACGGAATACACTTGCTCAAAAAAGTATCGCCTTTATGCCTATTGTCAAAATCGGACGTACGCACCTGATGGATGCGACTCCCCTTACACTGGGGCAGGAGTTCAGTGGCTATATGGCACAGATTCAATATGGCTTGCGGTCCACACAGAATGCCTTGAACCGGTTAGCAGAATTGGCTTTAGGAGGAACGGCCGTAGGAACCGGGATCAACACACCGGATAACTTCGCAAAAAAACGTAGCAAAGAAAATAGCGGAATTAACAGAATATCCCTTTGTCACTGCTCCGAACAAATTCGAGGCATTAGCATCCAATGATGCCTTAGTCGAAGCACACGGGGCTTTAAAGGCCGTAGCTGTCAGCCTGATGAAAGTAGCCAATGACATTCGCCTGTTAGGCTCCGGACCCCGTGCCGGCATTGGTGAGATCCATTTACCGGAAAATGAACCGGGATCATCTATCATGCCCGGCAAAGTAAACCCCACCCAATGTGAAGCCATGACCATGATCGCGGCACAGGTGATGGGGAATGATGTCTCCATCTCGATCGGTGGTTCCAACGGACACTTTGAACTGAACGTATTCAAACCGATGATTATCGCGAACTTTCTTCAAAGCGCGCGTATTATCGGTGAAGGTTGTGATAGCTTTAATGAACATTGTGTCAGCGGCATACTTCCTGTGAAAGAAACGATCCGGAAACATCTGGATGATTCCCTGATGTTGGTAACCGCTTTAAATACAAAAATCGGTTATTACAAAGCGGCAACCATTGCCCAGCGTGCTTATAAAGAAAATAAATCGTTAAAAGAAGCCGCGATAGAAACCGGACTTGTTACCGCGGAAGAGTTTGATGCCTGGGTAGACCCTTCCAAAATGGTGGGTAAAATAGACGGGAAGAAATAGTCTCCGGGAAATAATTAATTAATCATATTGAGACATGTGGCCATTCCATACAGAACTAAGACTATACTTTTTATGTGCGACTGTACTTTTCCTGTCTTTTGTGACAGGAAATGCAGTCGCACAAACAGATTCCGCGGCTGCCCGTACGATCAGTGACAGCACGGTATACAGAGCGATCTATCCGGCGGATATGAAAAACAAAAGTAAGATCTATAACCGGTTATGGGGGCGACATTACCGGAATCTGTATACGACTCCCATTGCGGCTCCATCCACTACCTTTAAAACCCTGTTAGGAGGGGTAACGGTGGTGAGACAGGCAGATAAGTTTCATGGAGTCTATTTAGAAGACAATCAGCAACGTTTATATATGCTTAAACCGTTAGGTGGATCCACTGCCTTTCTGGAATCTGACTTCTTTCAGGAGATGTACTCCAAAAGTAGTTTCCGGGGAACCTATCTGGATAAATTTATATCCGATTCCTATACGATCATTAACCCCTATACGTTTATGGCATCCGATCCGTTAGCCCGGGCTGCCGGATTAAACACCAACCCGTCACGTATCTTTTATCTGCCGGAAAACAGTACGACGGATACCATTGCAACCGGAAGCCGTATTCAGGATAAGTTAGTAGTGGTCATTGATGTCCCGGATATCCATACTCAAAAAAACATTCTCACAACCAACGAAATGCTGGCTGAATTGCAAAAAGATAAATCCTATGTAGTGGACCAGGATCTTTACATACGGGAACGGGTCTTTGATATGCTGATCGGAGACTGGAATAAAATCCCTGAGAACTGGAACTGGTTAGCTATTCAACAAAATGATCATACGATCTATAAACCATTAGTCATAGACCGTAGCCATGCTTTTACCAAAGTGGACGGAGTGATGTTTAAGCAACTGTTGAATGTACTTACGCTGGGATTTATTTTCGACTATGACAAACAGATCAAAAATATTAAGAAATTCAATAAATTGGGATATGCATTGGATGAAGCGATCACTGCCCAAAGTACGAAAGAAAGCTGGATCGCACAGGCGAATTATCTGAAATCAGTACTAACCGACCAGGAGATAGAGACCGCCTTTCAACATCTCCCTGCCAGTATACAGGGCAAAGACATCGATAAGATCAAAGTAAATCTGAAAAAGCGCAGAGATAACCTCGATGAAATAGCCATCCGATATTACGAAGAGTTACAAAAGACACCGGTCGTAACGGGCACTCTTCATAAGGACCGGATCGTTGTTACCCATACGCCTGCGGATAGCGTAGAGGTACGTATCTATAATAAAGGAGAAACCAGGCCTGTGTTTGAAAAAGCATATGCGGAAACTTCCGGAAATGAGTTATGGATCTATGGCCTGGATGGAGATGATGAGTTTATTGTGGAGGGGACCTCTTCCGGTAAAACAAAACCGGTTTATCTTATCGGAGGAAAAGGAGAGAATAGTTACCGGATCGAATCCGGAAAAAAGGTCAGAGTATATGGTTACCCGTCGGAAAAAGAGGCCACAGATACGATCTCTAACGGGAGGGTGATCCTTACAAACGACTCCCAGTTGTCGTATGATTATACAAAAACCAAATATCAGCAAACCTCTTTTACTCCCTGGGGATATTATGATTCCGACCTGGGGATTAACTTAGGCATGTTTTATACCTATACCCAATATGGTTTCAAACGAAGCCCTTTCACTTACCAGCACCGGATCGGATATAGTTATCTGAGAGGATTTATGTACCGGGGTATTTTCCCGAGGTATGATGCCCGTAAAAGTATTCATCTGGATATAGACTTCGGGTTTCCGATGAACAACTATAACTTCTTCGGATTTGGAAACGATACGGACGGGTACAAAGACAAAAAAAGAAGCTATAACCGGAATAATATCCGGGAGTTAAACATTGCGCCCTCTTATCATTTAGAATTGGATGACCGGAATAAGTTTATATTCAAAACTTCTTTTGAGCTGTTCAAAGTACGCAATTCCGGGGATAAACTCATTAACCGGATCTATGAGGATGACGACCGGATCTTCAAGACAAATTATTTCTCGGAAGTAGCGCTCACTTATCAGTTTAAAAGAGACCAACCGTCTTTTGTCTCCCATCTGGAATTAGACGTGACAGGCGGCTGGAAGGTCAACTGGAAAGATGTAGGGAGGAATTTTCCTTATACGGAAATACAGGCGGAATTAGACCTGGCTTTCTCCAAACGGTTTAGCTGGGCCACCATGGCAAAAGGAAGGGTTCTGTTCAGTGATAAATATGAATTCTATCAGGCTGCCACCACGGAGCTCCGGGGTTTCAGGAGTAATCGCTTTTTAGGTAAACAATCCTTTTATCAATATTCGGATCTGCGCCTGGATATGGGAAATCTATGGAATCCATTTATTCCTACCAAATATGGTCTGTTTGTAGGGGCGGATTATGGACGGGTATGGTATCCCGGAGAAGATTCCAACAAGTGGCATAGTTCCTACGGAGGAGGGATCTGGTTGATCTTCATCAATAAAATCATTACGAAATATTCTTTATTTGGCTCTACCGATACGGTCCGGTTCATGTTCGAACTCGGGTTTGGCTTCTGATCTTATTGTGCTAAGGAGAAACGCAGCGTCACTCCGTAACTGGAATTGGAAGTTGGATAAGAGGTACTGGATACTAACGGAGTATTGATCTGCAGGTCATAAAACGCCTGGACGGTCAATGCTCTGCTTAATCCGTAATCAGCCGTGATCTGGATCGTTTTTGCCACATTTCCACTGGTTGCCTGGGAGTAATATTCCTCAATTTTACGGATAAGTGCCTGGGTTCTTCTCAATGAAAAGTCCATTCTTACATTCAGGTCATTACTAAAATCCCGGGTCGCTTTCATCTTCAACACTTTATTAAACTCAGTCATCTTATATCCCATCCCTATCACATATTCTTTAGAAACAGATTCCACCAATTGACAAGAAGAAATATTCAGATTCAGATTTCTGGTAGTACAGTACTGAGTACTCAGCGTAATATTATTTAGTAACGTTCCGTCCACTCCAACCAGCGGAGTGAATCCTTCCGTAATACTAACAGCAGAAATAGAGAACTGAGAAGAGGGAAGCGGACTGACAGAATTTTCAGCCAACGCATTCCGGGTGTACCCTAATCCATCTCCTCCGGCAGAAACCCAGTTTTCAAAAGTGGTATACGATCCTACAGTATAAGAAGAACGGTATTGATGGCTCAACAAAAGACTTTTGAAATACTTATTGATCGCCGGGATCCTGATCAGACCTTCATACGTGATACGCCAGTTCGGTAATAAACTGGAGAGAGACGGGAAGGCCGTATAAGAGATTTTGTTGGGGTCTTTTCCTGTATAAGCCGCCAAGAAGGCCGGGATCAATACATCGGCAGAATTCCGGTCCACATTTCCCATAGCAGGATTATAGTTTTCTCCGGCCAAAGAACTTCCCGCCAAAAAACCACTGTTTGGATATCGCGTAGAAGCATAGCTGTTCTCCAGACGCTGTGCAAGAATATCCCTGTTCTCTATAAATTTATCAAAAGATTTGGATGCATATCCGTTCGAGGCATTGCCAATACCACCGAAAGCAGATCCTAATGAGATGGTGGTCATCGTAAAGTTTCCTCCCATTTTCTCCGGCATTCCGTCATACATATAATAAACATCCGTACTGCGGGTATCTACCCGGTTGGCATTCAAATCAATCTTAAGTCCCGGTATTGGTTCTAAGTTCGTATTGATCGTCAATGTTTTTGCTTTATTGATAACGGCAGGAGTCACGTTATTCTCATCCTTGATCAACCATCCTTTATCGGAGATCTCATCTAAATAATCTCTTCTCACCGAACCAAAAGCAAAAGCCAGTCCCGGAGACAAACCCAGAGAGGATCTCTGCTGGCCGAAAATATCTCCGATCTCGGGACGGAAACCGGCAATCATCATTCCATCCGTCATATCATACTGGATGTTGATCCTTCTGACCATCATCAGGAACCGGGAAGAATATTCCGCAGCCTTATACCATAACTCTTCATTTTTAGGCGTACCGGGAACCAAAGTCAACTGAAGGGTCGCCGTATCCTGGTTCAGGATCAGGATCTCCGCATAATTAAGCGGTTTGAACTTAATCGAATAAGAACGGCCGTCCGCACCACGCGCTGTGACCTTCAACTTCTTCGTCAACATCCCATGCCGGAACACAGTCGCACTATCCGGACTCAGTTTGACCTCTTTCTCCAGTTTAATATCCCGTTTGGGTTTCTTTTGTTCATTCCTCCGGTTACTTCCCCCATATTTCTGGTTCACCTCTTTCAGGAATTTATTTTTATTGTACAGTGTCAGTAAATTCAATCCGGTCTGTACATTGATCTGACGCTGGTTTTTAATTGTATTTCCTATTTCATAATCCGTACTAAGCGTAGTGGCTCCGCGATCCCAGTTGTAACTTGCATTGTAAGACACGGAACTATTTGCCCAGTCCAGCACCGGGAAATATTGGAAAGGCAGATTATAAGTCACCCCAAAAGTCTGGTCATACGCCATGGGTGTCCCTAAATCTCTGATGCTTTGCTTGACGGAATCTTTCCACACCTGATATTGATCCGGGTTCAGTTTTTTATTTACCTGTACATACGGTTCTTCTATCCGGGCATTCGTCCCGGATGTAAAGTTCGCGATCAGGTTAGTCGTAAATGCCCACCGCAAACTAAAAGCACGGTCCCAGTAGAAATTCTGGCTGAAGGAGACCGGCGTTTCATTCTCTGCTGAAGTATTTTCCAAGTTCCGCAACTTGATCTCATAATAGTTCCGGGACATGACAGTCTGGAAACTCACATTGGACGGAACATAATTAAGTCCCAGTTGTCTGAAGTAACGGGTATGATTGTTCGGTTTTATATTCTTGAAAGGACGGAAAGGAACCACATAAGGAGTATAACTATAGGCAAAATTTCCCCTGTAATCCTTTGTTGTTTCATATTCGGTTTCCGGATTGTAGTTATTCATTTCACTATACGAATAACCAAAAGAGAAGTTAGCCGGGTCATAAGGCATCGGGTTCTTACTTTTAATATTTACCCGTATATTATTAAAGGCAATACTTTTAGTGATATTTTTATCTAACGCCAGTTCCCGGATCGAATCTTTTTCCTGTTTGGTATCGTATTCCTTAAGGGCATCTTTCAACCGGATATCCTGGTTGAGCGGATCATATTTGGGGGTATACACCTCTTTGGAATAAGCATAGTATAAAGGCAGGCTCACGGCCGCTTTTTCCGGGAAGAACTTACCCAATTCCATCGTAGTGGAAATATTGTACTGGGAATAATCTTCCAGACGGCGTTCCGCCAGGGATTGATCCAATCCTCCAAAACCAGCCGTTTCAAACCGGCCTCCCACGTTCACAGTTCCCAGATCTGACAAAGCCACATTCAGATTGGCATTCACTGCCCATCCTCCCTCTTCGTCAAAATCAGTCAATCTTAACTCATTGATCCAGACTTCCGCGCTCTTGGTATTCGACGAGTTATTCCGGACCCCGATCATCATGACCCTTACATCTGAAAGGCTCGGGTTTCCGACAATACTGATCTTGTTCAAGGTGTGATCCGGATCATATTCCGAATAAACCTGTTGATAAGAAGCTCCGCTACCACCTCCCCGGACGATCCGGTTCCTGCTTAATTTCAGGTTGGTCAGCACATCAAAACGGAAATCAAACATATTGGATTCCGGCCAGACTAACTGTTGATGTTCGTAGTTATATGTATTGTATTTGTCATTATGAGGCGTCAGTTTCAACGGGATCTCATACTCATAATAATTATTCTTATAGTCAGATCCCAGACGGATAAATACGGAAAGATCATTGTCCCGCAACTGAGTCACATCATCAATAAAGGATTCCGCGTGTGTAAACAATTGCAGGCGTTTATATTGACGCAGGTCATAAGAGGTTGTTTTGTAAATAGCCCGGGCATCCTGTGAAGCCAGGTTCGTGATCTTCATAGAAAGAGCCTGTTCATTTTCCTGGCGTATCTGCGGTTGGCTGGGATCTAACATACGGGTCACTCCCGGAGGTAGGACATAGTTCACCGGACTACGGTCTCCATTTTCCTCTATATTTACGGAAGCCACTTCTAAGGTTCCGTTAATCGTCGGGATCGTATTGGGTTGGGAAAGGTCCTGTTCGTAGGTACGCCATTCCCCACGGACTAATTGCAGCGTACCAAAACGAAGCACGGTACTTTCCCGGAAATCTGTCATATACATACGCATAAAGCGGATGGTCTTAAAGTCATTCATATTTCCGATAACCCCATCATAACCTTTCACCGGAACTTTAAACTGGTACCAGGTGATCGTTTCCGAATTACCATTTGCCAAGGTGACTTTTGCTTCTCTGGTATTTACAATATGATTTTTCCCTACTTCCAGATCCTGCGGACGAACAGAGACTTTATATTCATAATACTTTTCATTGACATTCATCGTATTATCCTGATTGATGTCTTCCACATCCGGAAGAGTCCGGGCAGAAGTACTATACGATTCAGAAGACTCACTGGTATCCGGAGAGTTTCCCTCTGTTCCGTTAAACCGTTTGTAACGGGTCAGAATATCTACTTCATCCCGGTCATAATCAGAACCACGGTAATGATGAAAATTATCCCCCGCCGGGTCATTCATCGGAGAGAAAGGATCCTGTTCCATTCTCTGAATGGTTTCAGCAGGTAACACCCGTCTCAGTTCCATCAGATAATTCTGATAGGTATCAAACTCAAACTCCGCGGCATTCGAAAGACCATCCAGTCCGACATCCTGAGCTCTACGACTTCCTGCCGTATTATCAAAAGCATATACCGTACTTTGTTGTTTAGGCACATATCCCCACACAGTTCTATCTACCAGTGTCGTATCACCGTCAATAGGTAACCCGTTCTCAAAAAACTTCTTTTCATCCTTCAGGATATCTTCCGAGATCTCTCCTAAGTTCAGATAAAGATCTCCTCCTAAAGAAGTGGGGTCATAGTAAAACGGATCCATCATCCAGAACTCTATATACTCGATGTTTGCCGTTTCAAAATCGGTCTGGTCAATTTTACGCATCATCCCTCCCCAACGGGATTCAGGATTCGCCAATGTTCCATCCGGATTCAGATTTTCAGTATCCAGATTGTAAGGACCCCGTTCGTTCGGATAGTAAGCCATATTCAGTACCTGCAAAGTACTGGACTCATTATATTGTTGATCTCTGTTAGGATATAACTCATCATAGTTTACCGCACGTACATAATGATTCGACAGGTCATCCTTCGTGATATGTTTGGGTAACTGGCTGGAATTTTTACGGGTAAAAATACCGTCTATATAATACCAGGCCAGCAACGCTCTGTTTTTACCATATTCCGTATTATTCACTAATCTGGCTTCCGGGAAAAGCACTTTCGAACCGCTCTTTTCATCCTGGTAGGGTGTACTTGCCAGGAACCAGGAATAAGGGTTGGAAAGGTCTATGGTACTCTGGCTGGACTCAAAATCATCCAGGTAGGAATACTTTCCTGTATATTGGTTTTCATAATGTCCGGCGATCAAATGAGCAAACTCCGCATTCAAAGCGATCTGACTGGGTTGGGTCAGATTCAGCAGAGGTAGTTTGGTCACCATATTGGTTAACCACTGGCTTTCTCCGCGATACGCCAGATTAGCTCCCCATAAAGTGTTTTTCAGTGCTTCATCTCCCATAGCTGTCTTGGTGGTCAATGGCATTTCAGAGAGATGCATAACCGTTGCTCCTACTGTCAGATTCGGATTAAACTCGTAATTCAGGTCCAGTCCGACCATGGTCTTTCGCTGCATGCTATATACGGACTGATTCTCCAGATTGACCGAAATAGAACTGTTACTGGCTATAATATTTTCATTAATGATCGTAACCACACCGGAAGTATAGTCCACGATATAATCCACATTTTCCGTCAGTTCCACTCCTGCAGCAGTTACCCGGACCGATCCCCGGGCTACATTGGTGGCACCTAACTGAATTTCAGAAGCAGAGGAAGCCCTGTATTCCCCCCGAAGAATAAACTTATTCTTTTCTGCGATCTGACGGGCAACCGTAAGGGTAGAATCATACAATTCCTGATACACATACTTATCCGCAATTACCGCATTATTTATTTGCTTTTCTAAATAAGAGCCAAAGGGTTCGACTACCGGGAATATAATCCGTCCGTTCTCAGACAACACGGTAACCCCTTCTATAAAGTCAAAAAATCCATCCGGATTCGGGAGATTATTCGTGTCATAATTATCTAAGTTCATCACCCTTAACAACACTTTATTGGCAATACTCCCTTCTGTCAAATAGTTCAAATAGGTCCCTATGGAGTCACTCTGATACATGATGTTCAAACGGAATTTATCTTTCTGTACGGAATAGGCGCCTAAGGAATAGACATTCTTCATCATCAGATCCCAGAAGGGCATTCCCGGGGACATGCTGGTACCTTTCAGCAGCTTTACATACAAATTCGTAGAAGAATTCGTTTCTTCCTCTCCACCAACCCTGTCTGTTGTAAACTCTCCGACCTGATACGTTTGACTTCTATATTTATACTCATACGCAACCCCTAATACTTCATCCGCCTGTAACTGACTCTTTAAAGAGATATATCCTAATTGTTTATTAATCGTATATTCAGATGCATCCAGCAGACGGGCACTTTGAACCTTTTCATAATCTCTGGCATCTTCCAGTCCCAGATCTCCCAACGTCTGGTTAACCCGGCTGATATTCCGGACTTCCGTATTAGAAGAAAAGGTCTCATATAAGCTATTTGCATAATTAGCAGGCACCTTACTTTCCGGGACTTTAAAATCAGGATTACTTGCTTTGTCACTTTCTCCCAGATCAGAAAAAGCGACAATATTCCGGGATTGATCATAATTTCCCCGTTTATTGGTAACCCACACCTCTACTCTCTGAAGCTCAATTCCGGAATTAATATAGACAGGATCTTTCAACCAACTGTCATAATGATCCCGGAAATAATGGGCCAGGAAGAAATGACGGTTTTCATCATATTCATCTGCTGTGATCTCAAAAGATTTGGTTTGAACACCACCCTTCGAGTTCACAGTCCTGGATTCTGAGTTTTGTTGGGCAAAAAGCGTATTTACCCGTAGCTTACCAAACTGCAGATCCGCTTTTATCCCAAACAGCGCCGCTCCTCCATTGATCAGAGAGTTACTGGTTGTCATGCTTACATTCCCGGCTTCCAGTGATTTAATAATTTCATCTTCATCACCGGTGTAGGCTAATTTCAGACGTTTGGAATCAAAGTCAAAAGAGGATTCAGTATTATAATTCATATTGAAATCCACTTTGCTACCCACGTTCGCCTGCATATTCAACTGGACACTCTCATCGAAATTAAAATAGGTACGGGAACGGGCCCGTTCCGGTAACGTCGGATTTTTAGTGGTTGTGTTCTTCAACCCCATGGTGATCTGAGCAGTCCCCTGTGTTCTGACCCGGACTCCACCCGGACCAAAGATTCGTTCTGCCGCGCCTATATCAAATTGCATGTCCGCGACATTAAATTGCTTATTCGCTTCTTTCTGAAACTCTTCTTCGTTTTTCTGGCGAAAATAGGAACGGAGTGACTCCTGCATCTGGTAGTTCTGAAACTCTTCCGGGGTCAACGTCATGGGTGTTCCAATCTCCATCTCCCCAATCCTGGTACGGATGATATAGGAACCGGATTTCAAATCATATTCGATCGTCGTTTTCACATTCTCCGGATCCCGTAGATCGGCAGGCGATTGTTTAATCACATCTTCATATTCCTCGGCATAGGTCTTGGAAACCGGATAACGGGGAGGAATGGTGTCTCCTACCTGGAGTTCATCTATTAATTCGATCTCAGGCAGGGTTGCGGTAAAAGCAAGAAAGTCTGCATTCAGAGAGTATAAACCCACTCCAAATAACAAAAGAAGTATAGATATAGTATATTTCAGGATTTTCTTTCTCATTTCTACCACTGCTAATCAATCATCCGGATGATTAAAGTATCCGGAGTGCTGATTTAATGACCTGCTCTACAGTCAGTGCAGGAGATGCTTTCAGAATAGAATTGACCGCCTTTTGTGAAGCCGCCTTCTGGAACCCCAACATGATCAACGCAGCGACAGCCTCTTCTGCCATCGCTCCTCCGGAGGTTGCCCGTGAAGAAGAATTGCCCAGGCTCTCAACAGGTTTGACTTTATTCTTCAGATCTATGATAATTCGCTGAGCTGTTTTCAGGCCGATCCCTTTCACTGCCGTAAGGGAATTCTCATCTTTCGTTGCAATGACCTGGATCAGATCTGAAGGGGAGAAAGAAGATAGGATCATTCTGGCGGTATTGGAACCAACACCGGAAACAGAGATCAGTAAAAGAAACAGTTCTCTTTCCGCTTTATCCGCAAAACCAAAAAGCAGGTGGGCATCTTCACGGATCACTTCATAAACATATATTTTGCCCGTTGTTTTTCCGTTATAAAAACTATACGTATTCAGTGAAATATTTAATTGATAACCGATTCCTGCACACTCCATGATCATGTAGGCCGGGGTTAGTTCAACAATTTCACCTTTTATATATTCAATCATTCAAGTCAAATTAAGTTATTCGCACCTATTATAACGGGAAATTTGATAAAAGCGTATATAAAAGAGAAAGAATATTCAATTTTTCATGATTCATACCCAAGGTGTTTCCATCGGCCGTTTTTCTTCCGGAGTGCTT
>JAJQEE010000094.1 GCA_021201865.1 Tannerellaceae bacterium
TTCGCAAAAATCTTCCGACCAGGACTGATCACAGATCCTTATATCCAGCAGGCGGGGATTGAAAACCCCTTCGACCAGGTAAATTTCCTTCGATTACTTCCACCCATAAAACTTTAGACTTTAACTCCTCACAGAAAGAATAACTGAAAAGAAAAAAGGATGAACCCGTCCAGGTCCATCCTTTTCTTATGATATATAACGAAGAGTCTTTTTTATTTCAATAATGCGTCACGGATACCAGTGATCTCTGCATTAGAGTTTCTGTCCGTCGTGATTGTGGCTGTCATCGTCTGAAGTGGAGCGATGGTGGTGCCTACGTTTTTCAGATCCGGATAGTAAGTAGAGAGGTCTTCTGTGATCTCTAACAATACACCTACCCGTTTTTCCATATTTTCAGAAAGACCGGCTGAAGTAGCGTCTCCTTCAATTACCAACGAAGGATTAGCCATTAAACAGGCATATTCGGCAGCCATACCTGCCAGGATCTCAATCTGTACGTCCATTCTGTCATTGGCTGCTAACTCGTCAATGATTTTTTCCTGTTGTTTCTGTGTGAAAGCTTTGAACTCTTCTTTGGAAGCGTTTTCAGGAAGTTTATCTTTCATCACATTTTGTATGTAGGAAATATTCAGGTCTGCGGTCAGTTTAGCCAGAACCGCTTCTACATCTACGGTAGGCTGATTGATCGCCCGAAGAATATTCAGGTCTGCAAAATAGATACCCACCGCACGGGCTTTCTGGGAATTGGTAGTCAGGTCATTTGCTTTGGATGTCGGCACCATATACCCCAGGTTTCCAACTCCTAATTTCACTTCACCGCTATATGCACGGTAAGGAATTTCCGAATCCGGCATGTCTTTTAACAACTGAATGGTTTCAGTTTTCAGTTCTTCAGTTAGTAGGTTTTTAGGCACACTCCCTGCTATTACGGCAGCCTCTTCATTTTTAGCAGCTTCTTCATTTGACTTTTGGGAGCCACCGCAGGATGCCATACCAAACACGAGGGCTGATACGGCAAGCAGATTAATAAAACTCTTTTTCATAACGTCTATTTTAATAATTTGTATTTTAGCTTTTTCAATAATCGTTTCGTTTTTTCATAAACCTTCCCGGAAACTCTGCGAATATAGCGATTATCGTTAATAATACAAAAAATCCGAGAACCAATAAATTAAATAAATAGGTAGAAAGATAGGTATTCCCCATTTTTTTCTCTCCGCTATAGAAGTGGGCACGTCCGAATGAATGCTCGGGTTTCACATAGATCTGACCGATTTGCGGGTAGATCCGTTTTTTCCCCTTTCTGTACATCCGTTTATTTCCCGTTCCCTGTACCAGGTCTTCAATGGCCGTATTATGATGATGTTTTTTAAGTTCAGGCAAATACTCATTCCCTTTTTCCTGCCGGATCTCTTTTTGCACCTGCTCCAGATAGGCCGTGAAATTGTTTGCCCTCACTTTCAATGCTTCATCTACCTTGTCCAGATAGGATAAGTAGGATTCACCGGGTTGATAGGGATCTATGCGGGCTTCCCGGCCCAGGATTTTGATCTCATTTTCAATGATCTCCCTGAAAGAGGCACTGTCATTCTCTATGACTGCTATGGCCATGTCCCTTACTTCAGAAGCGTGGATATTACGGTAGTACTGAGCCAGGTATTTTTCCCGTTCAATCAGATAGAAGGGACGGTTGTATTCATTACTCCGGTATTGTTCCACCACTAAGGATTCAAAAGCCCAGCGGGAAGGGATAACCTCTCCGATCAGGGGAACGATATTTTTTTCGGATGCTTTGGTGTTCAGGTCATCGAAATGGACCACCAGTCCGCAAAGCAGTATCTGGGGGATCAGGAGCAGGGGGATCGTTATATAGATCGCTACGACTGAGTTCAGGGTCTGGGATAACCAGAGCCCGGTGAGGTTCGCCAGGAAGGCGGTGATCCATAAGACACTCCACCAGATCCAGAACATATCTGCTCCTACACCTATGATCTTGTTTCCAACGGCAATAAACAGCAGGGTCTGCAATCCGGAGAGTACGAACAGATAGGTTATTTTCGAACAGAGGTAGCTTGCCCTACTCAGCCTCAGAAAGCGTTCCCGTTTGAGCAGGACCCGGTCTTTGATGATCTCTTCCGCACTGATACTCATCCCGATGAAAGTGACCACAATCACAGACATGAAGATGTAGGAGACAAAATTCTTGTTGGTAAGCAGGGTATATTCTCCGTTTTCTGCATACCGGGAAAGGTAGGAAACGATCAGCGCCAATAAAGGGGCTTCTAATAAGGCGATCAACAGATAGGGTTTGTTGGTCAGCTTAGTCAACAGGTTTCTTTCCGAAAAGATGAAGAACTGACTCCAGGGAGAAGGTTTCTTCTGTTGGTTAGGCGGCAGTTCTTTCTTTTCCGGTGCTTTGATCTCCGGACGTATCTGTAAATAGTCCTGATGCCATTCTTCCGGGGTGAACTTCCGGATATCTGTCTGGTTCCCGGAGTCGTCGATCTTCTTTGAGTCGATAATATTAAGGATTAGTTCCGGGTTGACATTCCCACAGGTATTACAGACGCTGATATTCTCATCTGTGTACCGGGCTGCGTGTTTAAAATAGGTAATTGCCTCGATCGGATTCCCATCATAGACCGGATATCCCCCTTTGTCTAAGATCCATAATCTGTCAAAGAGTTTATAAATCTCAGATGAAGGCTGGTGGATGTTGATAACGACTAATCTGCCTTTATGGGTTTGTTCTTTCAGCAGGGTGACTACCTTTACCGAATCGGATGAGGAGAGCCCGGAAGTGGGTTCGTCCAGATATAAGATGGCAGGTTCACGGATCAGCTCAAGCGCTATGTTCAGTCTTTTCCGTTGTCCGCCACTGATTGTTTTACGGATCGGGGAACCCACTTCAAGCATTTTGATTTCCTGTAGGTCCAGCTCCTGAAGGACTGTATTGACCTTTTTCTCCAGTTCGAATTCGGAAAGCTGATCAAAGCACAACCGGGCTGTGAACCATAGGTTCTGATAGACTGTCAGTTCTTCGATCAGCAGGTCATCCTGGGGAACAAAACCAATCAGCCTCCGGGCTTCCGGGTCGGTTAGCGGATAACCATTGATTGTTACGTGTCCGTGGTCTGGTTGTATATTTCCATTCATCAGACCCAGCAGGGTGGATTTACCGACCCCACTACCTCCCATGATGGCTACTAACTGGCCGGTTTCTAACTGGAAAGAGAAGTTATGGATCCCGTTATGGCTGTTCGGAAAGGTGAAATCCACATCCACGCCTGTGAGACAGACCTTTTCCTGTTGTTCGTTTTTATTAAAGACGGCGATCAGATTACTATAATAGACCGGACGGAGTAAGGGCCCTTTGATCACACTACTGTATTGCCAGCTATAGAATATATCCGGAGCGATTGGATTGTCATCCATGAACACACTACTGTCCCCATGATAGGTAAATAGTATTTTATCGAATCTCCGCAGGTAAAACACCCGGATAAATCCCTCTAATCCTTCCCGGTAGATATGGTTTTCCCGCTCTTCCGGATTGGAATCGATCACTAACAGAGCAGCGGTTTCCGGAACACCGGTCACGAAACCGAGGGCGTCCGTAAACTCTTCCCGGGAGATATGAAAAATCTCTGCCACGGAGAAAAAGATCTGTAGATGATCCTGAAACTCCTCACTGTTGGTATGTGCGAATTCAAGAAAACGGATCAGCACTAAGAGTTGTTCCTGTGCTGTCAGCTTGACCTTCATCTGCTGGCATATATTTTTGATGACCCCTTCTTTGTCAATTTCAAAAAAGGGATCATCGTAAACTTCTCTCAGTTCATTATATAGCTGGATATATTCTTCATGTGCCCTAACGCCGAAATGACTGGATAAGTAAGAGTGGATCGCTTTTGTTGCCTGCTCATTATTGAGTTTCACGATCGAAGCAAAGATCGCGAACAGATTCAATAATCCATTCAGGATGGTTTCATTCATGCGTAGTTCTTTCTGTGCTGATTTATCGGAAGCAAAGATAAGAGGAAACTACTAAAACTCAAATGGATTCGGATAGTTTTATTTTTCAGATTCTGGGTGGCCTTCCTCCACTTCCTCCGGGAGGACGTTCCCCTCTGGGGCGATCACCACCACCGGGACCAGAACGTCTCATATCGGAAGCAGTTCCTCCTCCTTTAAAAATGTTGAAACGGTAGATCAGGTGCACCATGAAGTAACTTCCTAAGGTATTATATTCCGAATCCTGTGTATAGGTTGCTGTATTGATCCGGGAAATATTACTCCTTTGTTGTAGGATATCATAGTATTTAAAACGGATTGTTCCCTGGTTATTTTTCAGGAAGGTTTTGGAAGCTGCTGCATTCCAGATCACCTCTTTTTGTTTATACCCATCGGAATAACCGGAGTTGGTCAGATAAGTGATGTCACTTTCCACTTTGAAATCTAACGGAAGGTTCAGGATCATATCTCCACCAGCCGTATAGTTGAAAATGTGTTGTTCATGCTGGGACTGGATTGAGTTCTTTTGTCCGGTATACTGAATACTACCATTGGCCCCTATATCTAACCAATCTGAGCGAAAGTTAATCCCTACGTTCTCGGATGCGGAAATGTTTTTCCCGGTGTTCTTGACATAATCTACAAATCCGCTTGTCTTGTTGTAAGAAAGATAAGTTGAGGTGTTGTAGGAGAATTTCGTGTTGATAAAAGGAGAGTTCACGATCACACGCAAATTGGACCGGAGATTCCCGTTTGTATTCTCATAGGTATTAATACGACTGCCATCCTCGGAATAGATCGTATGCGAAACAATATCGTTGATCACATAATTCCCATTGAGCATCACCATGAAGGCCCGTTGTTTTTCCGGTACGAACTTTTGGAACTGAAGGGTCACATCATTGCTGTAAGTGGGTTTCAGGTTTGGATTACCGATATTTTTAATTAATGCATCTTCCTGGGAGTAACTTGCTTGCAACTGACTCATGGAGGGCTGGCTGGTACGTCCGTTATAGTGGATACGGAGGTTGGTCCGTTTGTCAAACATATAGTTGAACTGTGCCATCGGGGAGAGGTTCACAACATTCGTGGAAATATATTCGAGTGTGCTATCTCGTACAAATACCTTACTACTACTGTAGGAGGGATCGACATTCATCCCTAATGTATAATTATACTTTTCCCGCTGGGATTTGAAACTCAGGCTGATACGCTGGGTGATGAAATTATTCCGGTAGCTTTGGCTGTAAGCGGAGTCCAGAATATTATACAGGTCACTCCCTTCCTCTTTAGTATACGTATTTTTCAATGATTCCTGGGCATTCTGCCGGAAGCTGTACGTTCCCTGTAAGAAATTATTTCTGCCTAATGGTTCTACCCAGGATACATAGGCACGGTAGTTATATCCTTTATTATCGTAACGGTATTGCTGGTCTATCAGGATATCTTCCTGCCCCTGGATCTCCCTCAGGTATTCAGTCGTCGAATAGGATTCCCCTTCATTATAAGAATCACTGTATCCTCCGGATAAAGAAAAACTAAGCACCCGTCCCTGGCTATTCAGTTTACGGCTGAAATCCAGCCCCATGTTAAAATTATAGCCTTCCCCTTTGGAGTTATCCCTGGTACGGGTGGTATAGAGGGTATCCAGATGATTATCTGAGGTGGTTTTATTACTTTCAGACCATGTATTACTGTTGCTATAACTGATGTCCGGACGGAAAATAATATTAGTTAGTGTATCGGGTTTCCATTCAAAACGGAAATTAGCACCCATGTTATTGCTGATTGCATTGGACCAGGCCTCCTGATCATCAACCAACGTACTGTCCCCTTTCAGCGTATTCTCTTTCCGGCTTTTGCTGTAAGCATCATTATTGGAATGAAAATAACGGGTGTTTCCTCCCAGGATCATCTCCTTTTGTAACTCTTTGCTGAAGTTCAGCCCTGCATTACCGGAGGACGTGATACCACTACCTGCTCCAACACTGCCACCGCCGCTTCTGCGGCCGCCTCCCATACCGGAAAACATGGCTGAAGAGAGGTCAGACATGCCCATATTATTCGTATTGTTGGCACCCCCCATAAAGGTGAACTGGTCATTATCATAGAAACGGTTCACCATCGCATTCGCTTCGTAACGATCTTCACTGCCATATCCTCCATACACGTTTCCGAACCATCCCTGCTTCATCCCTGGTTTCACTGTCAGATTCAGGACAGCCTCCTCTTCGCCATCATCGAAGCCGGTTAGTTTAGCCATGTCACTCTTTTTATCTAACGACTGAACTTTATCAATCATTTTAGCCGGCAGGTTTTTGACAGCCACTTTCGGGTCACTGGAAAAGAACTCTTTTCCGTCCACCATAATCTTTTTGATCTCTTTCCCGTTGACGGTTACTTTTCCTTCACTATCCACCTCTATGCCAGGCATCTTTCTGAGGAGATCTTCCAGTACGGCTCCTTCTGTTACCCGGAACGAGTCAGCATTGTATTCAATGGTGTCGTTCCGGACCACTACTTCCGCCGCTTTTCCAATCACAATGGCTTCCTCCAGGAGGATTCCATCGCTCAACGTTAGTTTCCCTAAATGGACAGGATTATTTTTTCCGGTGACTTGTAAGGCCTGGTATAAAGGTTCATATCCGACAAAAGAAATATTCAGTAAATAGGTGCCTGGTTGAATGTTTTTCAAAGAGAAACTTCCGTTTTTCCCACTGGGGACTCCACCGACCAGGGTACTGTCTTTTACATGCAATAGGCGAACAGTCGCCTGCTCAATGGGTTTTTTATTCTCTTCCTCGATAACGATTCCTTTCACTTCAACACCGTTCTGTTGGGCAAATACTGGTAAAGCTAAAAGAGTAAAAAATAGTACCCACAGGTATTTCATCACATTCATACAAGTTCGTTACAAATAACAGTCTGCAAAAATAGACGAAAAGATAGATATATCGTTTAAAAACCTGATAAGGATTTGTGTTTATTAACAAAATATTAGAAAGTAATTCTCTACATTAGCAACCACAAAAGCCACCCCCTGCTATGGTTGAACTCCTGGAATGATGACTCTGCCTGTCCGGAGTAGCCCGGTAGAATGAGAATCCGGACAGATGAAAACAAAATATAGAAAAGAACACTATGGAAGAACCCTTACTTCTGAAACTGATTAAAAGAGGAGATGTCCTGGCTTTTTCCCATTTATTTATGACCTATCATAAAGATCTGGTTCTGTTTGCCGGTACTTTTCAACTGAGTCAATCCGACTGTGAAGATATTGTGCAGACCCTCTTTCTGAAGCTTTGGAATGAACGGGAACAATTAACCATAGAAACATCCCTTACATCTTACCTGTTAAAAGCCGTAAAGAATAGTTGCCTGGATGAGATCCGCCATCGGGCTGTAGTCCGCCAGCATATCGACTATGAAAAATCTCTCTCTGTGCTGGAAGATCTGGATACGGAAAATTATATTTTATATTCAGACCTGTCCCGGCATTTGGAGACCGCACTCCATAAACTGCCTCCCGACTGCCGGGAAGCGTTTATCCTGAACCGGCTGCAGGGGTATAAATATAAAGAGGTGGCTGAGCAGTTACAGGTATCAGAACGTACTATTGAAGCGCGTATCGGGAAAGCCTTATCCCTTCTCCGGAAGTCTTTGAAAGAATTTTCAATGCTTCTCTCTATGCTGTTGTTTGTTAAATAAAGTTATTTTGATGGGAATTTCCGGAGATGATCCGTCTTATGTCCGAAAAGCAGATGCCCCATGAATATAAACGAATATATCGCAACCCTGATAACCCGTTATCTTTCCGGTGAAGCCACCTCACAGGAACAGGAAGAACTGATCCGGTGGATGGAAGAGGACCCCGAAAACAAAAAACTGTTTTCGGAGTGGCATAACATCTGGCATGTGGCAAACCCTGCCTTCCGGCCGGAATCCATTGCTACGGAACAGGCTCATGCCCAATGGCTGGAGCAGATCCGGGGGAAACGTCCTATCCATAAAACCCTTTTGTTTTATTGGCAAAAAGTGGCGGCTGTCGTGCTTTTACCTTTACTGATGCTCTATGGTTACCAGACATTGAAAGAGGGTGATCGGGAAGAGCCGGAGTATACGGCCTGGCATGAGATCTATGCACCCTACGGTATGCGTTCCCGGATTGATTTGCCGGATGGGTCGAATGTCTGGTTAAATGCCGGTAGCCGGTTGAAGTATCCCGACCGGTTTGGATCCGGTGAGCGAAATGTCTATCTGTCCGGGGAGGCCTATTTTGAAGTAGAGTCCGACACGGCATCCCCTTTTATTGTAGAAGCAGGAAATGTGAAGGTCCGGGCAACCGGAACCGCTTTCCATGTGGAAGCATATGAAAGTGATAGTCTGTTTGCGGTGACGATGGTCAAAGGAAAGGTAGACTTTTCATTCGATGACAAACAGTATATATCCCTGAAGCCGGGTGAACGGATGGGGTATAACCTGCATACGGGTATCTGTAAAGTAACGGATACGGACCCCTATAAGTGGTATGCCTGGAAAGATGGTATCATGGTGTTCCGGGATGATCCATTAGATTACGTCTTTAAAAAGATCGGTCAGACCTTTAATGTGGATATTACGCTGAAAGATCCTTCACTGACAGATGAGGTCTACCGGGCCACTTTTGAAAGGGAGTCATTAGATGAGATCCTGAAGTTGCTGCGCCTGACCGCCCCGATCGAATATGTGCATATCATCCGGGAGAAAGATGGGAATGATGCGTATAAGAGACAACGGATAGAAGTCTATCGAATAAAGAAAAACTGACTTTTCAGGACTGGTTTTCCGTGAGGGAAACCTCAGGATAGAATAGTGTGAATTAAAAAGAACGTTAATCCTAAAAAGAATAATAGCCTATGAAGTAGAAGAACCGGATTAAAGAATAGGCGGGACATAAAAAGGGAAGGTCTCGCACACCCTCCCTTTCCCATGTTTAGCCTGGATAAAATTTTGTGTAAACCTTATTTTCTAACTAAACACAACAAAAGTATGAAATCAGTTTCATTTGGAGAAATGAAACAGTTACTATCTGTTTCTAAAATTTTTCTCATTATGCGTTTATGTCTAATACTATTTATCTGTAGTGTGTTTCAATCATTTGCAGCCACTATCTATTCTCAAACCACGATCCTATCCCTACATTTGAATAATGTACCTGTGGAAGAGGTGCTGAATGAAATAGAAGCACAATCAGAATACCGTTTCCTCTACAACAAACGAACGGTAGATGTGACCCGCAAAGTTTCTGTCTCTCTTGACGAGCAGGAGATCACTGCGATCTTAGATAATCTTTTTGATAACAGACAGGTCAGCTATATGATTAGTGACCGGCAGGTCGTCCTGAATCCGGTGGAGACCAAAGCGATCCATCAACAAAAAAAGAAGGTCTCCGGACAGGTAGTGGATGCTTCCGGTCTGAGTGTGATTGGGGCAAATGTCATTGAAAAAGGAACCACCAACGGAACCATCACAGACATGGATGGTAACTTTTCCCTGGAGGTGGGTGACAATGCCATCCTGCAGGTCTCTTATATTGGCTACACAGCCACGGAACAGGAAGTGAGAGGCCGTGCTGTGATGGAGATCGTTCTGCAGGAAAACAGCCAGGCCCTGGATGAGGTGGTCGTGGTAGGGTATGGTATACAAAAGAAAAGTGTGATCACCGGTGCGATCTCTTCCGTAAAGGCCGAAGATATGATGAACAGTTCCAATACCCGTCCGGAACAGGCACTACAGGGAAAAACCTCCGGTGTGCAGGTGGTATCCTCTTCCGGTGCTCCCGGTTCTGCGATGAAGATCCGTATCCGTGGATACAGCTCAAATGGGAATTCAGATCCGCTTTATATTGTGGACGGACTGCGTACCGATGATATCAGCGGACTGGAACCCAGTAATATCGAAAGTATGGAAGTTCTGAAAGATGGAGCATCTGCCGCTATCTATGGAGCGGAAGGAGGTAACGGGGTGGTGCTGATCACTACGAAGAATGGCTCCTCCGGAAAGACACAGGTGACCTATGACTTTCAATATACTATCCAAAGTTTAGGCCGGACACCTAAGGTCATGAATGCGGAACAGTATATCGACTATATGACTGAATCCGGTGCCTTGAC
Source organism: Tannerellaceae bacterium (assembly GCA_021201865.1). Taxonomy (GTDB): domain Bacteria; phylum Bacteroidota; class Bacteroidia; order Bacteroidales; family Tannerellaceae; genus UBA4116. The sequence continues at coordinate 10,167 of JAJQEE010000094.1, forward strand.
AGATGTGGCTTTTGAAGGAATCGATACTGACTGGCTGAAAGAGACCTTTGAAGCCTCTCCGATGCAAAAACATAATGTCTCTATCTCAGGCGGAAATGACCAGTCAACCTACCTCATGTCCCTTTCCTATCTGAACCAGGAGGGGATCATAAAGGGAAAAGATGATAACTACAAACGCTATTCCGGTATGTTCAATGGTAGCCAGAAAGTAAATAAGTGGCTGAAAGTAGGAAGTAGTGTACATATCAACCGGTCCATCCAGAGATCCATCAATGAGAATGATGAGTTTCGTGGGGTGATCTCGAATGTTTTATTGCTGGATCCATTGACTCCGGTTGAATACACCGGGGCTCTCCCTTCCCATGTACAGACCATGGTTGATGAGAACCGGAAGTTGATGACTTCCGAAAATGGGAACTATTATGGTATCTCCAAATACATAGCCGGAGAAACCATCAACCCGTTCGTGCAAAGGAAACAGGCGCAGACTATGAAGACCATCACCTCGTTTATGGGGAATGCCTATGCAGACCTGACTCCCCTGGAAGGACTGACCATCACCTCCAAACTGGGGATCAATTACTATACTCAAAATGAACATGTCTATAAACCGGAGTATTACTATAGCGGAGAGATGATGAACATGAATGCCTCCGTCAGTGAAAATGACCAGATGATGACCTACTGGCAATGGGAAAACTATGCTTCCTATGTGAAAAGCTTAGGTAAGCATAACTTAACCGTGATGGCCGGTACGGCCGTATCCCGCCGGGAGTTAAAATCCGTAGTGGCATCCGGTTCTCCGTTATTAAATGATCAGGAATCCTACGCGGACCTGGACTATGTCGGGTCACAGGAAAACTCTAATGTGGGAGGGACTACCATTATAGACACTAAGTTGTCTTATTTTGCCCGTATCAATTACGACTATGAAAATAAGTATCTCTTTCAGGCTACCATACGCCGGGATGCAGCCGGATTATCGATCCTGCCGAAAGACAACCGTTGGGGAACCTTCCCGGCTGTTTCTGCCGGATGGGTGGCCAGCGACGAAGACTTTTTCCCGCAACAGGACTGGATGAGTCATTTAAAGATTCGTGCCAGCTGGGGACAAAATGGTAGTTTATCCAACTTAGAAAAATATAAATATGCCTCTGCGATCTCCTCTTCAGGAGAGGTGTTGAACTGGCTTACCTGGTCCAATATCAATGCTCCCAGCCTTTATCCGTTGGCAGATGGAACCTATGCCACCGCTTCCAGCCCTTCTGTGTTGGGAAACAGATACCTGACCTGGGAAACCAGTGAGCAGTTTGACCTGGGGGTAGACTTCCGTTTCCTCCGGGACCGTCTGGGGCTGACTGTTGACTACTACCGGAAAACCACTAAGAACCTGATCACAGACAATACTCCTCCTCTCGAAGCCGGAAATGACCCTTCTCCGATCAATGGAGGAAATGTGCTCAACAAAGGGTTTGACTTTGAATTAAGCTGGCGGGACCATATCGGAGATTTCAAATATGGGATCTCTGCTAACCTCTCCACCCTGAAAAACCGGGTGACCTGGTTGGACCCGACGATCAGCCGTCTGAATGGAGCAGATATCAATAATAGCTGGACGGCTACCGCTTTCGAGAAGGATTATCCCGTGTGGTACTTCCGGGGATATAAAACCGATGGGATTGATCCGGAAACCGGAAATATACGGATTGTGGATGTGAATGGGGACGGAGTGATCAATACCGGTGATTATGACTATATTGGTAGTGCGATTCCGGATATTACCTACGGAGCCACCCTGAACATGGAATATAAAGGATTTGATTTCACCATGTTTATCCAGGGACAGGCCGGAAATGATGTCCTGATGGGCTTTATCCGGACAGACCGTCCGAGTACGAACCGGTTATCTCTTTTCTATACGGACCGCTGGACACCTACCCATACGAATGCTTCCCGTCCGGCTGCCAACGTAGACACGGAGTACTGGAATAGTGACCAGATGATCTTTGATGGCTCTTATCTGAAGATCAAACAGATCCAGTTAGGCTATACCCTGTCAAAGAAGGTCACCGATCCCTTGCGGATCGGCAGAACCCGTGCCTATGTCTCCCTGGATGACTTCTTTACGTTTACCAACTATCCGGGAATGGACCCTGAAGCAGCCAGTACAAATAACAACAGTATCGGTATTGACCGGGGATTCTTCCCTATTTCCAAGAAAGTATTGTTTGGATTATCACTTAATTTCTAATAACTAATGACGAAGCACATGAAGACAAATATATTTAAACCGCTTGTCTATGTCTCCATCTCCGGACTGTTCCTGACAAGCTGTTCTGATTTTCTGGATACGGAACAACGGGGAGTGATCAATATAGATGACTTTTACCATACAGACCAGGAGGTGACAGAAGCTCTGTATGCTATCTATGATAAGATACAAAGTGAAGCTCTTACCACATTCCAGTTTAAGAATGTCCTTTCCGACGATGCCTATGCAGGCGGGGGAGGTCGTGGAGATAATAACACCGGAGAAGAGTTGGACGAATTCCGTTTTGGTCCGAACAACTCCATGATCTCCAATATGTTTGAGAAGTACTATAAGATTATCTATACCTCCAATATCCTAATGGACCGCGTAGAGGTGGACTCAGAAGTGAAGCGGCTGGCCGTGGCAGAGGCAAAAGCCTTCCGTGCCTACGCCTATTTTGAATTAGTCACTCTGTGGGGACCTGTTCCGTTAGTTACCCGTCCGTTAGAGTCGGATGAATATGCGCAGCCCAATGCGACCGTCGCTGAGATCTGGGCCCGGATCGAACAGGATTTGCAGGAAGCTATTCCGGAACTGCCTTTGAAAAGCCAGTTGCCGGCAGCTAAAAAAGGCCATGTCTCCAAAGGAACAGCCCAAAGCTGGTTAGGAAAAGCTTATCTGTTCCAGGAAAAATATGCGGAAGCCGCAGATCTGTTTGACTATGTAATCCAGAGTGGTGAATATGGACTATATCCGGACTTCGCGATGATCACCCGGGAAGAGTCAGAGTTCGGGATAGAATCTGTTTTTGAAGTTTCCTATGCCGCAGAACTCTCCACAATTACAGAAGGGACACAGATCGTAGCCTATTGCGGACCCCGTACCGGTTACTTTAAGTCTGGAACCACAGGTATTTCCGAAACAGCCTGGGGATGGGTGAACCCACGACCGGAACTGTACGAAGCCTTTGTCGCTGCCGGAGATGAGGTCCGTCGCAGAGGGACCGTGATCAGTGAACAGGATCTGATGAATGAATATGGAGGTTCTTTCCGGGATGCAGACGGAAACCTGCCGTATGGTTCCGAAGGCCATGTGCGGATGAAATATGGAGCCTATGTAGCTGAAACGCCGGGAGAAGACTACCACACGATCAGTGGAACCAACTACCGTCTACTCCGGTATGCCGATGTCCTGCTGATGGCAGCCGAAGCCAACAACCGGAAAGCCTCCCCGGATGATGCCAAAGCGCTGCGCTACATCAATGAAGTGCGGGCACGCGTTAATCTGCCGGCGTTATCCGTCACCGGAAATGACCTCTTTACAGCGATCAAGCAGGAACGTCGTCTGGAGCTGGCTTTCGAATGGGTTCGTTATCAGGATCTGATCCGTTGGGGAGATGCAGCTACGGTATTAGCAGACCAGGGCAAACAGATCCCCAGGGGAGACGGAAACTATTTTGAACTGTCTGATGCAGGCTTCAGAGAAAGACACTGGCTCCTTCCGTTCCCTGAAACAGAAGTCAACGTAAACCCGAATATTGTTCAGAATCCGGGTTGGTAAGAGGTAGTAAGTACTCTTTCCGCACACAGATGAAACAAATAAGAGAAGATGTCCACCGGTTTTTCCAACTCATATGAATCCGGATTCCCTCCAGCTACAGAACAGGCTTCTTGCTGGTGCGGATTTGGAAGTTGTGCTTCTAACGTCTGTTTCATCCGTGTGCTGAGAATTATTTAATGACATGAGTGTAGCAATGACATTATTTTGTGTATCTTTGGTACACTCATTTCAAAACCACGTAAGTCTAAGATCTTTAATAAGCAAAAATGAATTTAAAATGAAAATAAATATGTTTAAAACCACCTTATTAATACCCTTTTTAGCAGCCTGTACCACACAACCACAGGCTGAATGGGTCAGTACCACCGAATCATCCCCCTGGCAGGTACAGGGAACTGTTCAGTCTGTTACCGGATCCGGTAGTGCAGATGTGATCATTGACCCCACCCGGACCGCACAGGTGATCGATGGGTTTGGAACCTGTTTCAATGAACTGGGATGGACCTCCTTAAGTCAACTGAGTGAGGCGGACCGGGAAAGTATCCTGAGCGAAATGTTCACCCCTGGTAAAGGAGCCAACTTCACGATTTGCCGCATGTCTGTCGGAGCCAATGACTTTGCGGTAGACTGGTACTCCTACAATGAAACGGAAGGTGATTTTGAAATGGAGAACTTTACCATAGAACATGACCAGGCAACCCTGATCCCTTTTATCCGGAATGCCAGACAATATAATCCTGATATTCGTATCTGGGCCTCTCCCTGGTCTCCTCCTTCCTGGATGAAACACAATAAGCACTATGCCAGCCGTTCGACTTCTAAGATGGCAAGGCTACTGAAAGAGAGATTACAGGAAGGAGAAAGTACCTATATGTTTAAGTTTGTGGACAATGGACTGCCGGAAGACCGGGAAGGAGCTGAAGGAACCGATATGTTTATCGTGGAAGAGCCTTATCTCTCGTCTTATGCCCTCTATTTCTCGAAGTTTATTGAGGCTTACCGGGAACAGGGGATTGATATTTTCGGTGTCATGCCGCAGAATGAATTCAATTCAGACCAGATCTTTCCCAGTTGCTGCTGGACAGCTGCCAGCCTGGCGGAGTTTGTCGGTAACTATTTAGGTCCGGCTATGGAAGCCCAGGGGGTAGAGGTGATGTTTGGAACCATGGAACGTCCGAATGAATTACTGGTAGACACCATTCTGAACCATCCTACAGCCGGAAAGTATGTAACCGCTTTAGGTTTCCAGTGGGCGGGAAAAGATGCGCTGCCGGGACTACATAAAAGATATCCGGCCATGAAGATCTACCAGACCGAACAGGAATGTGGAAATGGTAAAAATGATTGGGCAGGCGCTGTCCATTCGTGGAATTTGATGAAGCACTATTTCAATAACGGGACCAATGTCTATACCTACTGGAACACCTCCCTGCTGGATGGTGGTATCAGTCGCTGGGGATGGGCACAAAACTCTCTGGTAACGGTCAATGAAGAGGAAAAGACCTACCGCTACACACCGGAATATTATGTCATGAAACATTCCAGCCACTATGTGAAACCGGGAGCTAAACGTATTCAGGTAAGTGGAACCTACGACGATGTTCTTGCCTTTGTCAATCCCGACAAGAGCATCGTCATCGTAGTAGGAAACAATAGAGAAACCGACAAAGAGGTCAGTTTCCAGGTAAACAATACTATATACAAGCCCCTGCTAAAAGCAAATTCGTTGAATACGTTATTTATAAGGTAATGCAACCTCATCTCCTGGGAGCTACTCTCTATCCACCTCTTTTCACCCTCGTAGAGGGTAATATATCTTAGGTCCCGGCAACGCTGGGG
>JAJQEE010000197.1:0-6824 GCA_021201865.1 Tannerellaceae bacterium
AAACCTTTACAAGGTTACAGAATAATGATCCTTAACCCAGGGGCTCGCTTCGCTCAGCCCTGGGCTTTTGATGGAACCCCTTTGGGGTTATTTCTGAATCTGCCGAACCACACTGGGTGCAGATTCCGCGGTTATTCATAGGCAACCTCTGCCGGGGTATCTTAAAGCTCTTTGAGTTTTTCCGGATTGCAACTGGAATCTTATCAACTTTATATTTCGACTTTGGATATCTCTCCTGTTTTTATTTTACTTCCTTATCCTTTTTCCTAACAGCGTCCATTCAAATCAGGGAACTTCACAAACAACTGATCTCATAAAATGTTATTTGATTAAAGCCTGTATGTTGCAGGCTTTAATCAAATTAAATGTATATCCACTATGAAAAAGATCCATTACCTGTTGCTCTTTCTTTTTCCTGCCTGTACTCCACCGCTATCATGGGCCAGACAGAGCAGACTTATCAACTCAGTACGCATATCCTGGATATAAACAGAGGAATACCAGCAGAAGGGGTCACCATCACATTATTTAAATTAACAGGAGAAAACCAGTCGTTTGAAAAAATAGACTCCGGTGTAACGGATACAAACGGACGAATAGCTAACTTTCTGCCTTCCGGACAACAGAATGAAGGAATATATAAATTGAAATTTGAAACAGCCTCCTATTTTACAGGTCAGCACCTGGCATCCATTTACCCCTATATCGAAGTGATCTTTGAAATAAAAGATTCCGGACATTACCATATTCCCATCACTGTAACAGCCAATGGATACTCCACCTACCGGGGAAGCTGAGTTAAACGAAAGGTATCTTAGGAAAAAGTAGGGAAATAGTTGATTCATACATCTTCCGGATCATGAGTATACCCCCTAAAAAGCAGAAATGGACTGAGCTCACGCTTGGTCCATTCCCTGAGAATTAAAAACTAACCTAATCCATCTGTGTATATACCATAGTCTGTTTTGGTTAACGCTTAACTAATCATAAAAAAAAGTCTTACACCTTTACTCTACTGCAAAGGTCCGGTATATTTATGAGATAAAAATTGACATAAGTCAAAAAATAAATTTTCCCCGTCTTTTTTCATTTTTTCACGTAATTGATCAGGACATTCCCGCCCTGACCCGGCTAAGGGTCTCCTGTGACATCATCAGATAAGATGCAACAAGAGATAGAGGAACTCTTTTAATAAGCTCCGGACGCTCTTTCAACAATCGCTGGTATCTTTCCTGTGCAGTTTCAAAGCGAAAAGAATTGATCTTCTTCTGCGCCTGAATCAACAACTCTTCTATCATCCGGCGATACCATTTCTCTAAATCCGGGCATTCCTCTATAAGAGAAAGGAGCGGAGAGTAGGGAATTCCATACAATACTGTTGGTTCTAAAGCCTCCACATATAAATAAGTAGGTTTCTGACGTAAAAAACTTTCTGTACAAGTAAACAACTCATTCTCTGCTGCAAAATTCGTAGTCACCTCTTTATCATTTTTATAATAGAATTGGCGTATTAACCCCTTTTCTATATATCCGATATATTTACAGGTCTGGCCACTCTTCAGAAAGTATTCATTTTTATTCAGTTCTATACGTATTAGTATGGCGGCAAGTTTTTCAATAGTATCGTCGCTCAAAGGGGCCATCTTCTCAGCCAGCCTTTGGGCAATTACAACCTGTTTATTCATCTAAGTAAGTAAATATCTCAAACAAATATAAGGAGAAACAAGAGTTCCCGATAGAAGAAAAATCAGAATCCGTTCCTATTTGACGATATTTGCAATAATAAAAACAGGTTTGAAACTATTTGTTTCGATAATCGAAACAAGCTACTCTTCAATATCAATAGCAACCGGCCGGCGGCGGGTTGGATTGTAGTCCAGATTCCTTGCTAATTCCGGGGCATTTGCCTGCATCTGTTTCCGGATCGCTTCCCGGATCTCTGTCCGCAGATTAGTCCGTGTCGCATCCAGTTCAGCCTCCCGGGCAGGCTTAAACAGATCTTTATATTTACATTTAGTGATTTTATATTTGAACTTATCCAAGTTTCCGGTAATATCAATTCCCAGTTTAAAAGGTACCGGGGATTTCAGGACGGAAAGATGATAATTAAATGTCATATCTAAGTTATGGGTTCCTCCCACTGCTACCCGGTAGCGATCCATTTCCAGCAGGAAAGGGAATACTTCGATCTTATTATCCCGGATCGTCAGGTCCACAGAAATACTGTCGATCTGGTTCCGTTGTTTATTTTTAAACATCAGTGTTTTGGAGATCTCAGTGAAGGTCTCTCCATCGAGCAGGACCATATCCACCCCGCTCAGATAGCAGGCAGATTGTAAGGAAGGTAAAACTACCGACATGGTGGAATCCAAATCACAACTGGCTGTCATCTGGCAATCCAGTACCCCTTCAAAAGAACGTAACATTGGTAACAGGGTATCAATGGCCGGGAACATACCAATTAACCGGTCTACAACGATATTATCCAGCTCCAGATCAAATCCGGCATTCGCCTCCGTCCGGTCCTTAGCCGTATAGACCATGGTCAGATTTCCGTGTCCGATATTAGAACTCAGGTTTAACTTTTTCAGGTTGACACTTTGATTCCGGACCACCACTTCTCCTTCCAGATTTTCCAGATTCAGATCATTGAAATCCATTTTCCGGATATTCGTATGGAAAGTCATATCCAGAAATTTAGGAACGACGAAAAGGGTTTCCGTGGTATCCGTTAATTCTACAGAAGCTGTTTGTAATTCATTCTCTTCCGAATCCATCAGGGTCTCCTCCTCGATATCATTTTCTCCGAATGCCAGTTTCTCCTCTGCATACTGCATACCCCGGTTAACCGCCTGCAGCAACTGGTTACAATCTATATAATCGGAACCCAGACTAAAATTTCCCTCTAACTTTCCTCCACGGAGCATCGCACGGCGCATGTTCTTTACTTCTCCTGTTAACACGAAGTCACTTTTTCCGGCATACAGATGAGCATCTGTGAAGGTCAATCCATTCGTATCAAACTTCACTTTGGACTTCTCAATCCGCATGGGCAGTGGGAACAGGCGACTGAACATACGGGTCTGATCAAAAGAGACACTGCCCCGGACTTCCCAATTTCTCAGGAATCCGCCTGAGCTCTGTGTGGAGTCCCGGTTAGTACGAGACTGCTGTGGAGTTGTATTTCCACGTGTACTACGTACCTGGTTCACCTGTGTCGTGTCATTCCGGAGAGCCCGTTGTCTTTGCTGTTGACGCTGACGCATAGCGTCCCGGTAAGGCAGGGCTTCGATATTAAACATATTATTGGCCATCGTCAACCCGGAACGGATCGGTACATCAAAATATTTCAGGGTATCCACCTTAATAGATGCCCCCAGAACCGGTAACTGTTTGTTGGAATCCGAAGGTTTAATACCTCCCCGCAGAGACCCGTTCTTTGCCGTTACCCAAACAGAATCCGGCATCCGGGTCCGTAAACTTTCAAATGTAATATGTGTTGTCAACGGGATCACTGCTGTTGTATCAATCACCGGAGAGGTTTTAGCCTGCATATCCAGACCACTGATGTGAGTATTGATCTGTCTCTTATACCGCACATTCAAAGTATCGACTTTCAAATAAGCACTTAGCAGGTCTGCATGGGAAAGATAAGAGCTGGTCTGTTTAGCCGAATCCACCATAAAACGGACACCCGCCAGTGAAACTCCTAAACCCACGGGCCGGCTAAAGGCTCTGAGCTTATCAATATTCAGGTGCCCCAATGCTTTTACATGATTATATTTTCCGTCTAAGATATCATCCACCCGGAAAGCCATATAAATATCCGCATCCATTAATCCCTGTAACAGTAAAGTGTCCGGATTCAGGAACTCCTTCGCCAGACGGGTAAAATCCACTTGCCCTTTCAGCGTTGCATCAATAAAAGGAGACCTGAACATATCCGTTACTTTCCCTTTCATAAACAGGGAAGTGTTCAGTCCTTTCAGGATCAGTTTTTCTAATGCCACAAAAGAAGAATCCGGATGCTGTCCATTGAAATGAAGATCCATATCCAGTTCCAGAGATTCGATTCCCTGATCCACCCCCTTCATAAAATAGGAACCATTTTCAATCTTACAACACAGATCAATCGTAGGCATCAGACTGTCTGTCATTATTCCCCTGATACTTCCATCGAGTTGAACGGAACCTGTAGCCATCATTTTCTTACGATCCTGAAAATATTCCTCCGGTACAAAATCCAGCAGTTCATTCATATCATCCGCCTTCAGGGAAGCTTCGATATCAATATCCAGCTGATTGGTTTCAGGCATACGGGAAACACGGCCATCCGCTCTAAAAGGTAATTCGTTGACCAACAGCTCCGCCCCTTCCAGTACAACCGTATGAAATTCATCCGTTAGCTGGATCTTACTCTTCAGGGCCAATGCCAGCTTATTCTTTAAGGTATAGGAAGGACTATCAAACAGAATAGAAGAAGAACGGGTCTCTATATCTATCAAATTATTCTGATCTCTCAAGGCACCACGCAACCGTAAAAAGAAGTCCGACACCTCCGCATATACATCCCCTTGCTGGTCACTGGAAATAAATAAAACAGAAGAGGACTCTGTCTCTATGTCCACAGACCGGCTTTGATCCGCCAACGAACCTTTCAGCCGCAGGGAGAAGCCTTCGACCTCTGTATAAACGCCGGACTGGCGGTCATCATAAATGAAATGGCCTCCTTTCATCCGCAGTCGTTGAAGATCGATAGGAGGCAACGCAGATACACTTTCATTTTCATCGGTTTCCGTATCTTCTTCACTACGATAGATCTCCCAGTTGGCTTTTCCTTCTTCGTTGATATACCAATATAGAGCGAGCTCTTCAATAAAGATACCACTGATGGTTATCTTTTCCTGCCGGAAATAATCGAACGGATTCACAGAAACAACCGCCCGTTTAAAGCTCAGTAACGAATCCACCCCCTGTGGATAAACAGCCAGCGAGTCTGTTGAATCCCGCAGAGCGTGGGAGATCAGGTTCCCGTTTGTCATACGAACTCCCAACCGGGGATACGTTTCCCGGAAAGTCAGCTCGATCTGTTCACATTCCAGTTCACCGATAATATATTTATTCGCTTCCCTCAGGACTAAAGGAGTCAGTTTCTCCGGGGGAAGGATTCCCCATTTCAGGATACAAAAACCAACCGCCGGAATAACAAATATAACAGTGACTAATATACTGATAATAATGATACATATTTTCTTTTTGCTTTTCATATACGTCTGGCTTTAAAACCCATGAGATTGTTACTGCGATATCACTAAGACAAAGTTAAGAAAAAGATATATCGTCCCTTTCGTTTTAATGGTTTTTAATGTCAGACATCTTCTTTTCTGATTACCTAAGCAAGTTCATATCCCCAACGGGGATAATACACTATTTATAAATTGGAAATTTCTTATGAGCAGGAAGAAAATAACTTTTTTCTGACACCTGGTATGTACCTATATCTATTTTGACTGCTATTTATCAAAATCATTGATAGATAGAATTTTAATCAAATTATATTGAAGGTCATATATTTTGATTGTATAATTGTGATGTTGATAAAGTGGCAGAATAATAGGGTCTGCGTTTTTTCTATCAGAGATGATTTTAGTGTATACCGGAATTTCAGGAAGGCATTTCTCTTCCTGATAATAAACTTCCATAATGCCTTCTTCTATATTCTCATTCAAATCATATTCCTGACGGTTATCTATATGGAATAACCAATCCGGGTTTTCTCCTCTGTATTGAGTAGGAGGAGTAAAAACAAATAGGTCATTATATGACTGATTAAAAGAATAAGGTTCCCAATCATTATCCATGAAAATTACAGGTTTTGTAATATCATACTCTGTAATCATTTTTTTGTACATTTCCGTATGATTAGCTTCATAAAACAGCGTTTGATTGATGGTTAAAGGATCTGTTCCCATTTGTTTGAGATATCCCGCTACTTTCTTTTCTTCCGGCATTTCATTATTGTGAGTGAATCCACAGACTACAAGTATTTTTTCGTCCGGGTACTTATTATTTATATTCAATAAATTAGATGCTGCGATAGAATCTCTTTCCTGTAAATGGGTATCATAACTATGAATATGGTAACCTGTTTGCAGAGCTTCTCTTACTAATTCCGCCATATTGGATTCTTGTAAATAAAATCCTTTTTTCTGGTCCGGACAGTTTTGTTTAGTATAAATTATATCATTGTCAAAACGAAGATCTTCAAAACAAATATGAGTATATCCTATTTTAAACAAGTCTCCCAATAAGGATTTAATAAACACTCTATGTTCAGGATATAAATGAGCCTCATTTATAATCGTAAATGTATGTTTCCCTGCTTCCTGAATAATTACCTCTTTTGCCGGGGAGGCGATAAGAGTTTGAGCCGGAAAGAGGATCATTTCCATCTCTTCATCTTCCTCCCGGTATAAAGAAGCAATCCTGTTTTTTTCTTTAATTTCTCCACAAGCAGTTAATAGTGTCATATAGGCCTGTGCATAAATATCTTTATATGTAATCCTCTCCGGAGAGACGTTACTCAAAGTTTGTACTCCTATATAAGGAGTTTTATTCATAACCTGGTCTCTGGCAATATTTATAAAAATAAAAGGGTTTTGCTCGTCAGATAGGTTACAGGAATCTTTTCTGATAGATGAAGATGCAAAAAAGTTGAAAATAAATAAGGAACAACCAATAAGGATAGCATTTTTTTTCATAATAAATAACGATAGGTGAAAGTAAAACCTCTCACTTATACACATCTCCGATCCCACGAGACA
>JAJQEE010000197.1:6834-15779 GCA_021201865.1 Tannerellaceae bacterium
GAAATTTATTGATTGTTTTACTTACTATTAACGAGTGGGCTTTCGCCTTTTATTGAAAGCAAAAATAGTTTTTCTATATAGTTTTGTCAAAACAATTATCTTTTATCTCCAATTTACTTTTTCTTTTCTTGTTTTTTTGTCGAAGAGACTATCCTAAAGGCCCATCAACTATAAATTCAAAAGCCTTGAATATGACTAACCGCAGGATGTATATCCACTCATGACCAGAAGATTTTAGCAAAGGGGATCTTTGTCTATTAAGTCCTGAAAGGACGGCACATAATAGCCTGGGACGCAAGTCCCAGGCCAGAAAGATACCTATATGGAGTGCTGCTAAGTACGACACAACATATATAAACCCAGAGTTTACATAAAACAGGGTGTACTTACAGCACACCCCAGAGCGAGACATCCCTACCTGGGACTTACGTCCCAGGCTAATATATGCCGTCCCGTCGGGACTTTAAGGGTCCTCCGCATTCCATAAAAATAAAAAAGCGCAGATAGAAAATATCTACCTGCGCTCTCCTTATTAGGATTGAATCATTTATTTATATTCTTTCCAGCTCTTGATCTGGATATCATCGATCGTCAGTGAGCAGAAGGCCTGAATAAAGGCGTCTGCTAGACGGGCATTGGTTAGCAACGGAATATTGAGGTCGATCGCAGCACGACGGATCTTATATCCATTGTCCAACTCTCTGGCAGAAAGGTTCCGGGGAATATTCACCACCATATCGATCTGCTTGTTACGCATCATTTCCAATGCCTGAGGTTGCCCCTCTTCACTGGGCCAGTAAACTAAGGTAGTTTCTATGCCGTTCTCCTCTAAGAAACGCTGTGTTCCTCCGGTAGCAAACAGCTTAAACCCTTTCTTATACAACAGACGTGCCGCATCCAACAGGTCCGCTTTCTGTTTCGGCGTACCGGTTGAAAGCAGGATATTCTTTTCCGGAATCCGGTATCCTACAGACAACATACTGGTCAGGATCGCTTCGGAAGTATCATCTCCGATACAACCTACCTCACCGGTAGAGGCCATATCCACCCCTAACACCGGATCCGCCTTTTGCAGACGGTTGAAAGAGAACTGGGAAGCCTTGATACCTACATAATCCAGGTCAAACACATTCTTATTCGGTTTTTCAACCGGCAGACCTAACATCACTTGCGTAGCCAGTTCAATAAAGTTAATCTTCAATACTTTACTTACGAACGGGAAGCTACGGGAAGCACGCAGGTTACATTCAATCACCTTGATCTCATTCCCTTTTGCCAGGAACTGGATATTGAACGGCCCTGAGATATTTAATTCTTTCGCGATCTTCTTACTGATCCGTTTGATCCGGCGCATGGTCTCGTAATACAATTTCTGAGCCGGGAACTGGATAGTCGCGTCTCCACTGTGTACCCCGGCATATTCAATATGCTCACTGATGGCATACATCACGATCTCTCCGTTCGCAGCGACCGCATCCATTTCCACCTCTTTCGCATTCTCAATGAACTGGCTTACCACCACCGGATGCTTTTTACTAACATTTGCCGCCAGTTTCAGGAACCGTTCCAACTCTTCCTGGTTAGAACAAACATTCATCGCCGCCCCACTCAACACATAACTCGGGCGAACCAAAACCGGATATCCAACCTCTTCTACGAAACTGTTAATATCATCTAAGCTGCTAAGTTCTTTCCACCGGGGTTGGTCCACACCGATCCGGTCTAACATGGCAGAGAACTTGTGACGGTCTTCCGCGTTGTCAATACTTTTAGCCGAGGTTCCTAAAATGTTAATATGCTGTTCATCCAGACGGATCGCCAGGTTATTCGGGATCTGCCCACCGGTAGAAACAATCACACCATGCGGATTTTCCAGTTCCAAAATGTCCATCACCCGTTCAAAGGTCAACTCGTCAAAGTAGAGACGGTCACACATATCATAGTCCGTAGAAACAGTTTCCGGGTTGTAGTTAATCATCACCGAACGATATCCCTCTTTACGGATCGTATTCAACGCCTGCACACCACACCAGTCAAACTCAACCGAGCTACCGATGCGATAAGCCCCTGAACCCAGAACAACGATGGAACGCTTATCCCCTAAGTAATTCACATCATTCTCCGTACCACTATAGGTCAGGTACAGATAGTTGGTTTGGGCAGGATATTCCGCGGCCAGTGTATCAATCTGTTTCACCACCGGAAGAATTCCCCGGACTTTACGTTCCTGTCTCACCACCAGTGAAGCCTTTTCACCATCTGTCATCTCATCCTTAAAGATGGCACGGGCAATCTGGAAGTCTGAGAATCCCTGAATCTTCGCCTGGCGGAACAAGGCATCCGGTATCTGTTTCAATTCATTATATTGTTCCAGTTGTTCAACCGTCCCGATCAAACCATATAACTTTTGAAGGAACCATTTATCGATCTTGGTCAGATCATGGATCTGGTCAATCGTGTAGCCTGCACGGAACGCCTTACTAATCACAAAGACACGGTGGTCTGTCGGTTCACGTAATGCTTTATCAATATCCGCGATCACCAACTCTTTATTTCCGACAAATCCGTGCATTCCCTGACCGATCATACGAAGTCCCTTCTGGATAGCCTCTTCAAAGGTACGGCCGATCGCCATCACCTCTCCGACTGACTTCATACTGGATCCTAATTCACGGTCCACGCCATGGAATTTACCTAAATCCCAACGGGGGATCTTACAAACCACATAGTCTAATGCCGGTTCAAAGAAAGCACTGGTTGTTTTGGTAACAGAGTTTTTCAGATCAAACAATCCATATCCCAATCCTAATTTGGCAGCGACAAAAGCTAACGGATAACCGGTCGCTTTGGAAGCCAGCGCAGAGGAACGGCTCAGACGGGCATTTACTTCAATCACCCGGTAGTCTTCACTCTCCGGATCAAAAGCATACTGCACATTACACTCTCCTACGATCCCGATGTGGCGGATGATCTTAATCGCCAGTTCACGCAGTTTATGGTATTCTGAATTGGTCAGTGTCTGGGAAGGAGCGACAACGATACTTTCCCCGGTATGAATACCCAGCGGGTCAAAGTTCTCCATATTACAAACCGTGATACAGTTGTCAAAACGGTCCCGTACCACCTCATACTCGACCTCTTTCCAGCCTTTCAGACTCTTCTCCACCAATACCTGCGGAGAAAAAGAAAAGGCCTTTTCCGCCAACACATTCAATTCTTCTTCGTTATCACAGAATCCGGATCCCAATCCACCCAGCGCATACGCTGCACGGATGATCACCGGATAACCCAGTTCGGCTGCCGCACGACGGGCATCCACAATATTTTCTACCGCTTCACTCTTGATGGTCTTTACATCAATCTCGTCCAGCTTGCGGACAAACAGTTCACGGTCTTCCGTGTCAATAATGGCCTGTACCGGCGTACCCAGTACCTCCACATTATATTTTTCAAGTACACCACTTTCATACAGAGCCACCCCGCAGTTCAAGGCTGTCTGGCCACCGAAAGCCAGCAGAATTCCTTCGGGACGTTCTTTCTCGATCACCTTTTCCACGAAAAAAGGAGTAACGGGCAGAAAATAAACGGTGTCCGCAACTCCTTCCGAAGTCTGTACTGTTGCAATATTCGGGTTGATAAGTATTGTTTCAATACCTTCTTCCTTGATAGCCTTCAATGCCTGCGAACCGGAATAGTCAAATTCGCCTGCTTCACCGATCTTGAGCGCTCCTGAACCAAGTATCAGGACTTTCTTTATGTTTTCTTTCATTTCTTTCTTCGGGTTAATCGTGCAACAGTTCTACAAATTTGTCAAAAATAAACTCTGTATCGGTTGGTCCGCTGGACGCTTCCGGATGGAATTGAGCAGAGAAGAAAGGCTTCGTTTTATGTTTGATCCCTTCATTGGTTCCATCATTCATATTGATAAACAAGGGTTCCCAGTCTGATCCCAACGTTTCATTATCCACCGCATATCCATGGTTTTGTGAAGTAATAAAACATTTATCCGAACCGACCATCCGGACCGGCTGATTATGGCTCCGGTGTCCATATTTCAACTTAAAGATGGAGGCCCCTCCGGCTTTAGCCAGTAACTGGTTCCCCATACAGATCCCACAGATCGGCTTCTCACCCTGTAAGGCTTTACGGATATTTTGTACCGCCGCATCACAGGTGTCCGGATCACCGGGACCATTGCTAATAAACAGACCATCATATTCCAGGGTCGTGAAATCATAATCCCAGGGTACACGCACAACTTCTACATTCCGGTCCACCAGACAGCGAATAATATTGTGTTTCACTCCACAATCAACCAGGACCACACGCTTTTTACCTGCTCCCGCACCATAGGTATGCACCTTTTTACAAGAGACACGGGCTACCTGGTTCACGGCATTCGGATCACAAAAGTCGATCTCATCCGGATTTTCGAAGTAGATCTTGCCTTTCATACTCCCTTTTTCACGCAGCAATTTCGTCAGGGCACGGGTATCAATTCCATAGATGCCCGGAACCTCTTCGCTTTTCAGCCATTCCCCCAGGCTCTCCACTGCGTTCCAGTGATTGAATTCATGACTGTAATCACTGATGATAATAGCCTCTGCATGGATCTTTTCACTCTCCATAAAGGTAGCAATACCATCTTCCCGGAACGTGCGGGTAGGTACCCCATAGTTTCCGACCAAGGGATAGGTTAGTACGATTAACTGGCCGGCATACGAAGGGTCAGTCAAGCTTTCAGGATACCCTGTCATAGCAGTGCCAAACACGACCTCTCCCGCTACAGGCTTTTCATACCCGAACGAATAGCCGTGGAACACACTGCCATCATCTAAAATTAAAGTTGCTGTTCTGTCTGTTTGCATAAACTATTTAGAAATTGTCAATTGTGAAATATCAATTGTCCATTATTATTCAAATATTCTTCTTCCATAAAATGGATGAACGCCTGGTTCACCAACCGCATGCCACCGGATGTCGGATAATTTCCGGAGAAATACCAGTCTCCCGGATGATCCGGACAGGAAGCATGCAGTCCTTCAAGGGTCTGATAGACTAATTCGACTTTTGCTCTCGTACCTGCCGGAGTCAGCAATTCAGCGATCTTATCCGAGATCTCCTCTGCTGTGAAAGGAGCATAGATCTCTTTCACATAATTCCGGATCTCCTGATCAGCCAGCCCTTCCTGTTTCTTTGCCTTCTGATACGCATCTAAGATGATCGATTCCTGTCCTCTGTCCTGTAACAAGGCAACAGCGGCTTTGAAAGCGATAAATTCATTCATCCGGGACATATCAATCCCGTAATAATCCGGATATCTGACCTGTGGCGAAGAAGAGACGATCACGATCTTTTTCGGTTGCAGCCGGTCCAGTATTTTAATAATACTCTGTTTCAGGGTGGTTCCGCGCACAATACTGTCATCTATTACCACTAAATTATCCTCTCCGGGAATAATACTCCCATACGTAATGTCATAGACATGGGCAGCCAGATCATTCCGGCTGTTCCCTTCGGCGATAAAGGTACGCAATTTTATATCTTTAATCGCAACCTTTTCACAACGAACACGCATAGAAAGTATACGTTCCAGTTCCTCCTCCTGCAACAGATGGTTTTTATCAGCGATCCAATCCTTTTTGATCGTATTGAGATATTCATTCAATCCCTCTTCCATCCCGAAAAAGGCAACTTCCGCCGTATTAGGGATAAAAGAGAACACCGTATTTTTCAAGTCATAATCCACGGATTTCAGGATCGGATGGACTAAGTTTCTGCCTAACGACTTTCTTTCCTGGTAAATATCCACATCACTGCCCCGGGAGAAATAGATACGCTCAAATGAGCAGGCACTCTTTTCCTTTGGTTCCAGGATCTGGGCCAGACGGATCTTTCCATATTTATCCGTCAGGATCGCCTGTCCGGGTTTCAGTTCTTTCACCGTATCCGCCGTCACATTAATCGCTGTCTGGATCACCGGACGTTCGGATGCCAGAACCATCACTTCATCATCGATATAATAGAAAGCCGGACGGATTCCCCACGGGTCACGCATACTGAACATTTCCCCGCTGCCGGTCATCCCGCAGATCACATATCCTCCATCCCAGATAGAGGTACATTCCCGCAGTACATTGGAAAGATCCATGTGGTCTTCAATGTAGTGAGTCACTTCCATCCCTTTCAACCCTTCTTCTTCACAGATCCGGAAATTACGCTCTACCTCCCGGTCTAAACGGTGTCCCATCTGTTCCAGCATAATATAGGATTCCGAATAGACACGCGGATGTTGCCCGATCGAGGTGATCTGGTCAAAAATATCCTGTACGTTCGTTAGATTGAAGTTCCCGCAAATGGTCAGGTTCTTCGCCCGCCAGTTGTTGCGTCTCAGAAACGGATGGACAAAAGAAATACCGGACTTGCCGGTAGTACTATACCGCAGGTGACCCATATATAATTCACCTGCAAAGGGAAGAAATTCTTTAGCAAACTGGGGATCGAGGAGCTTTTCCTTGTCAATGCCCTGGTAATGCTTGTAGACCGAATCAAATATTTCGGTAATCGCACCGGTTCCCATGGCACGTTCTCTGAACATATACTCCTCTCCGGGACTGGCTTCCAGTTTCACACAGGCTAATCCGGCGCCTTCCTGTCCCCGGTTATGTTGCTTTTCCATCAATAAATAGAGTTTGTTCAAACCGTACATCCAGGTACCATACTTCTCATGATAATACTCCAGGGGTTTTAACAGCCGGATCATGGCGACCCCGCACTCATGTTTCAGTTCTTCCATTGATTTTATAGTCTAATTCCTAAACTCCCGCAAAGATAGGAATTTTATATTACACAATGTCAGTTTCAAACTAAAAGAATTGACAATTTAATGGAATTAATCACAAATAAAATCAGAAGGTTAATTTTTATATAAATTTAAAACCAAATAGATACACTTTAAGATCATACTTTCCCGGCGGTGTATACGTTTCAAATTAATACTTTGACAGGGGGAAGGGGCAACAAATTAAAAGTAAGCCCGGATTTTTGTCCGTTTATCTGTATGGTAAAGCCGGGATAGTAACCGGTCCATACAAACATACAAAAAGCCGATCAGTAAAAATACTAATGTCAATTTCCCGGCGTTCATCAGCACCTGTTCCCAGCCATATTGATCGATATTGATAAATCCATACGGATACCGGCTTTGCGTACCGGGAATATTCCCCCGGAAGTGAGCCCGGACAATAGCAAAAACAAAATAGACATAGGGAATGACAAGCCATAAAAAAGGGTCATAGATCTTCCACCTTCCCTTTTTATCAAACAGGATCCAATCTAAGATCACCATCCCGGGAACGACATAATGGACCAGTATATTACCGGTAGAATAAACTATCGCTGCGTTACCCATGGAGAACTGGACAGGAACCAGAATAAAATGATAGATCAACATCGTCACCGTAATACAAAATGTAATCGCTCCTTTCAAACGGGGCGCCGGAGTATAGACTCTCCCTGTTTCTTCTCCTTCCCGGAGATTTTTATAAAACGACCAGGCAAAATAGAGCAGGCAAAGAATATTACTCTGAATAGTATAATAATCCAGCACATGCCATTGGATGGTACCCTGCGGAAGACCGGAGTTCAGATACAATCCCCACAGACAAAGAAAAAGAAACAACACTTTATAAGCAAGAAAAACGAAACGGTTTTGGAGATACATAAGGCAACATTCTATATTTAGATATACTATATAACTAAAGAAAGTTTCCGGAGGTTTACTATTTCACTTCAATTTAACAACCTCTTGTTCCGATTTAAAAAAACATACGGTCATTCAAAAATATTCTTTATATTCGTGCAATGAAAAACATCAGTTTCAGCGATATATATAGTAAATACTACAAAAACTCTTTCTTATTCGTCAAATCATATGTCCAAAATGATATGGCCGCAGAAGATATTGTGTCTGAATCGCTGATCAGTTTATGGCAAACCAATAAAAATGAGCCGGTTGAATCGCCCCGGGCATTTCTCCTGACTATTCTCAGAAACAATTCCCTGAATTATCTCAAACATCAGGAGAGAAAACAGATGGCCATGGAAAATATTTCCTCTTCTATGAACAGGGATCTTTACTATCGCATTACCTCCTTAGAAGCCTGTGACCCGAAAGAAATATTCTCTGCTGAGATTACTGAAATTGTAGAAAGAACGCTGCAGTTTTTACCACAGCAAACCCGTCGTATTTTTGAAATGAGCCGTTATGAAAATCGATCCGTAAAGGAGATCGCAGAAGAACTACAGATGTCTCCCAAAAGCGTAGAATACCATATCACCAAATCGCTGAAAGTACTCCGCGTAGCCCTGAAAGAATATCTGCCTCTCTTCTATTTACTATTCGGCGCTTAAATTTTCTATACTACATGAAATCTCTTTATTTCATCTCTCATCTCTCATAATAGCCCTTACAGCCCTTTCCCAGAGCGGAATCCGCATATTAGAGATACTATTTTTTGATCTCTAATCATCTCTCATATATATTTCCTCACTTTCCGGAAACTATGTAAAAACACCTTGCCAAAATCTGAAATGTAACGAATCATACATCATATATTATCCACAACAAAGACCTCTCCCTGTAGTAAACCAGTTCTGTTCTCCAACAAACCCTGTTCCCCACGCAGACGGGGATCGCAAAGGCAGAGCCGGTCTCCTTTTTACAGATAAAACTGTCAGTTCTTCTGCGATCTCCGCCTGCGAGGCTGTGTAAAAACTAAAATCATTCTTTGACAAAGTTACAAATCGTAAGCCCGTAGGGCTTGAATGTGAATCGCAGATCGGCCTTAGCCAATAACCCCGGGTGAAACCCGGGGCAAACAGCTCCCGAGTTACTAAGAACCCTGAAAGGGTTCAACCCCTTCAGGGTTGTTGTGGAGAGAGTT
>JAJQEE010000085.1 GCA_021201865.1 Tannerellaceae bacterium
TTTTTACCCCCTTCTATTCCACGCGGAAAGAGGGTAGTGGAATCGGACTTCCCTTATGCCGGCGCATTATGCAACTCCATGGGGGAGAGTTAATCGTTCGTTCAAATCCGGGAGAAAGAACCCTGTTCCGGATGATATTTCCTGTGTGCCTACAGGATATCTGACAGCCATAGCCCGCTGCATCCTTCTATTTTATTTTTCACTCATACATATACATTTTTTATACAACAAACTAATAGGTATTTCTGTTTTCATTCTTACTGACGAGTAAAGCCGGAAAAATTACGATAGGCCGGTAGGAATAGAAAAATGAATAGAAAATAAATAGGTATGGAAAATGTAAATGTAATTAATGAGATAAGCCGCAGAGTTTCCTGGGGTGGTATTATCGGAGGAGTGGTAACGGTGCTGGCCGTGTCTTTTTTACTATCACTGATTGGGACCAGTATCGGATTGTTTATGCTTGATCCAACGGATAGCGAGCCCTTTGCTGGTGTAGGAACCTCTGTAGGTATATGGACGGTGCTCTCCCTTTTGATCAGTCTGGCTGCAGGGGGATTTGTAGCAGGGAAACTGGCAGCCCGTGATGGAATCATACACGGCTTCCTGACCTGGGCAACCTCTTTGATTATTACAGTAATCCTGGGAGCGATGATGATCTCTTCCGCAGTGAAGATGACCGGCCACCTGTTAGGGTCCGTATCCTCAGTAACGGGGAATATTCTTTCAGGAGTAGGTTCTGTTGTTTCTGATGGTACGTCAGAAGTCGCCTCTTTATTTGATCATATGGATATTAATGTCAATGGAAATGAGGTGCGACAGGATATTCGCGAAACATTACGGTCAACCGGAATCAAAGAGTTACAACCCGGCTATATTGATAACCAGCTCTCAGCTGTAAAATCTGATTTGCAGCGAAGTGTAAAACGTCTGGCTACGAATCCGAAGCAGGCGGAAAGTATTATTGATGGATTTACCAACCGGTTGCAGCAACGTATTGACAACTATACCTCAAGTATTGACCGGGAAAAATTGGTGACTGCAGTCATGAACAGTGCGCACCTTTCAAGAGCACAGGCAGAAAGTACAGTCGATCAATATATGCAATTATTGCAGGACGGACGGAATAGCCTCGATAATCTGCAACAGGAAATTCAGGAAGCAAAAGCGGAATGGGAACAGATGAAGCAGGAGGCACTCGTGAAATCGGAAAAAGCTGCTAATTCCGCGGCATGGACCGCTATCTGGTCATTCCTGGCCTTATTGGTAGGGGCTGTTCTGGCAGGTTTCGCCGGACGCTATGGCGCGACAAAAACCTGGCAGGGATACGAAGTTTAATGCTCTTCTGTTTGATAACAGACCCGATATAGAAAGGGCTGAATGCTAAAGTTACTTAGCATTCAGCCTTTTGTTTTTCAGGAAAACCCATCCGGATAAATTTTTATCCGGAGAAACAGACGTATATAGAAAATTAACCCTATTTTTGTAGTATACAGAAAAGCTATATCTGGTGAAACGCATTCTGACCATATCCTGTATGCTGCTGGCAACACTCGTTGTCATCGTGTTTGCCGTATTCCCTCACCACCATCACGGGGGAGTAGCCTGTATGGTAATGGATGTCTGTGATAGCCAGGATCCCATCAACGAAGAGCATCCCCACCATCATCACGCGGGTGATATGGAACATCACAATCACCTCTGTATTTCAGGAACTGAGTTTATCAACGAAACCACAAAAGAAGAGGTAAAGTGTAAAGTTTGCGTTTGTCATAACTGCACACATACCCATCATTTACCGATCCTGTTTCTGCTGCCTGATTTTCTAATCTATGAAGAAATATCCGTGGCCAAACCGGAATACGGGGAGTTTATTGTCTTCTATAAATCCATTGACGCAAGCCAGACCCACGGTTTGCGCGCCCCACCTTTCCTTACTGTTTAAGTCCAATTGATTTATTTCCTGCATACCTATAGTTATGTAAGGAACCTATGTATTTACCGGACCGGGATAACTTTCCTGCCAGGACGCTTGTTTTCTACATAGTCCGGATTAAGGTTACTACCCTCGGTTTACATTCAATCCAACTCTAAAAACAGTAAAATGAAAAAATATATTATTGCGCTTATAACCCTAACGGTTTTAGCAACCGGATGCCACTCCGGCCACCATCATGATAGTCATGACCACGAGCATGAAGGACATGATCATACCCATGGAGACGGACATGTTCACGGAACATCTGCCGCTTCTGCAGGTGGTGAACATGTAGATGAGATCGTCTTTACCCACGAACAGGCGGAAGCCATCGGACTGGAGGTTGAAATCGTACAACCCCGTACCTTCCATCAGGTAATAAAAACCAGCGGACAGGTACAGAACCAACCGGGAGATGAAGTGATCCTTGCTGCTACTGCTGACGGGATCGTTACTTTTTCCAACTCTTCCCTGACCGAAGGTGCCAGCGTACAGAAAGGTGAAACCGTTGTAACCATCTCTGCACGCAACCTGCCGGAAGGGGAACAAACCAGTCGTATCCGGGTAGAATTTGAAAATGCCCAAAGCGAATACCAGCGTGCGCAAAATCTGGTAGAAGACAAAATCATCTCTGCCCGTGAATTTGAACAGATCCGTTCCCGCTACGAAACCGCTCGTATTGCGTATGAAGCACAGGCCGGAAGCGTATCCGATAGAGGCATTATTGTCCAAGCACCTATCGGCGGCTTTATCAAAAACCGGGTGGTAGAAGAGGGAGAATATGTTACCGTAGGCCAGCCTGTTGTTACCATCACCCGTACCCGTTCCCTGCAACTACGGGCGGAAGTTCCGGAAAAATACTATGCCGCCCTCAGGAATATTCAAACCGCTCACTTCCGCACAGGCTACGATAGTACCCTTTATAAATTATCCGACCTGAATGGCCGCCTGCTTTCGTATGGTAAAACAGCCGGGAATGAATCTTACTATATCCCTGTTACCTTTGAGTTTAATAATGTGGGCGATCTCCTGCCCGGCTCTTTTACGGAAATCTGGTTGATTGCAGCCCCACAGCCCCACCGGTTAACAGTACCTGTTTCTTCCCTGAGCGAAGAACAGGGGCTTTACTTCGTCTATCTGCAGACCGGAGAAGAAGAGTATAAAAAACAGGAGGTAATCACCGGCAGCAACGATGGCGAACGGGTAGAGATTCTGTCCGGTATTACCACAGGCGACAGGGTCGTAACCCGGGGTGTTATACAAGTGAAACTGGCCGCCAACGCCGGATTGATACCTGAAGGGCATACGCATTAAGAAAGGGAGGAGAACGTATGCTGAATAAAATAATAAAATTTTCCCTTACGAACCGGTTAGTCGTATTGATAGCCGCTGTACTGCTGATGCTGGCCGGAACTTATACGGCCCTTCATATGGAGGTCGATGTATTTCCCGACCTGAATGCGCCTACCGTAGTCGTACTGACCGAAGCCGGAGGAATGGCCCCCGAAGAAGTAGAACGCCTGGTTACTTTTCCAATCGAAACTACCGTGAACGGAGCTACGGATGTGCGCCGTGTGAGATCCTCTTCCACCACCGGATTCTCTATCGTATGGGTAGAATTTGAATGGGGAACCGATATGTACCGTGCCCGTCAGATCGTATCCGAAAAACTGGCGGTGATTGGCGATGCACTCCCTGCCGGGATAGGCACACCTACACTCGGCCCTCAATCCTCTATCTTAGGTGAATTAATGATTATTGGATTAACTTCTGAAACAACCTCTTTACAGGAACTCCGTACCATAGCCGACTGGACGATCCGTCCGCGCCTGCTTTCAACCGGAGGGGTGGCACAGGTCACGGTGATCGGTGGAGAGATCAGGGAATACCAGATTCTTCTCAATCCCGAAAAGATGAAATACTACGGAGTGGGATTGGATGAGGTGACTACCGTGGTGCAGGATATGAACCGGAATGCTTCCGGAGGTATTTTATATGAATACGGAAACGAATACATCATCCGGGGTATTCTTTCCACCTCCGATATAGAAGAATTAGGCAAAGCACTCGTAAAGGTAGAGAACAATATCCCTATCCTGCTGGAACATATCGCGGATATACAAATAGGAAACAAAACCCCCAGATTAGGATTGGCTTCCCTCGATAGTAAACCTGCTGTCCTGGTCACAATCACCAAACAACCCCATACCAGTACACTGGAGCTGACAGAGAAGATAGATGGATCACTGGCGGAAATGCAACGCAATCTACCGGCAGATGTCCACGTCTCGACAGATATTTTCCGTCAGGCGCGTTTTATAGATCATTCGATCAGTAACGTACAGAAATCACTTTATGAAGGAGGTATATTTGTCGTGATCGTCCTTTTTCTCTTCCTGATGAATGTACGGACTACGCTGATTGCCCTGATCACTATTCCGCTATCTTTGGTATTTTCGATCCTTGCATTGAAAGTGATGGGATTAACCATTAATACGATGAGCCTGGGAGGAATGGCGATTGCGATTGGTTCATTGGTGGATGATGCGATTGTAGATATAGAGAACGTATTCAAACGGCTTCGTGAAAACCGGATGTTACCCAAAGAGGAACAACGGACGGTGATTCAGGTAGTCTTTGACGCTTCCCGTGAGGTACGGATGCCGATCCTGAACTCTACCTTTATTATTGTAGCCAGTTTTGTACCCCTCTTTTTCCTTTCCGGTATGGAAGGACGCATGCTGGTGCCACTGGGGATTGCTTTTATTGTGGCCCTCTTTGCCTCCACGCTGGTAGCTTTGACACTGACACCGGTGTTGTGTAGTTATTTATTAGGAGGAAAGAAAACCAGCGGGAAAGAAGAACAAGAACCTTTTATCGCCCGTAAGCTAAAAGGTCATTACAGAAAAATACTGGCCGGGGCGCTTCGATACCGTCTGTTGGTCTTAGGAACAACCGGGGTAGTCCTCGTGGTGACCGTGATCCTTTTCTTTAGCCTCGGCCGGAGCTTCCTGCCGCCTTTTAATGAAGGCTCGTTTACGATCAATGTGAGTTCCCTGCCGGGTATCTCCCTGGAAGAATCCGACCGCATCGGACTATTGGCAGAAGAGATTCTGATGTCGATCCCTGAGGTACAAACCGTTGGTCGGAAAACCGGACGTGCCGAACTCGACGAGCACGCACTCGGCGTAAATGTATCCGAAATAGAAGCCCCCTTTATCTTAGGAAAACGCTCCAAAGACGAAGTACTTGCCGAAATACGTGAAAAGATAAAACTCCTGCCGGGTGTCAATATCGAGATCGGACAACCCATCTCACACCGGATCGACGCGATGCTATCCGGTACACGTGCCAACATAGCCATCAAGCTATTTGGTAGCGACCTGAACCGTATGTTTGCCCTCGGTAACCAGATCAAAGCAGCGATCGAAGAGGTAGAAGGTATTGCCGACCTCAATGTGGAACAACAGGTAGAAAGTCCCCAGCTAAAGATCGTTCCCAAACGGGAATTACTCGCTAAATATGGAATTACTTTACCTGAATTTGGCGAGGTGATTCATACCCTGTTAGCGGGTGAAGTCGTTTCCCAGGTATATGAAGGGGACCGTGCGTTTGACCTGACGCTCAAAGTAAACAATGAAAGCCGTTCCACAGCCGGACGGATCAGCGACCTGATCATAGATGCCGGAGGACAAAAAGTACCTCTTGATATGGTTGCGGAAATTGTATCTTCCAGTGGCCCTACTACGATCAGCCGGGAGAATGTGGTACGGAAGATCGTGATATCCGCCAATGTAGCCGGACGTGATTTACGGGGAGTTGTAAACGATATCCAACAGATCGTAAATGATCAGATAGAGTTACCCGAAGGTTACCACATAGCATATGGCGGACAGTTTGAAAGTGAACAGGCTGCTTCACGCACCCTGATGATCGCCTCTGTATTCTCTATCCTCGTGATCTTCCTGTTGCTTTTCAATGAGTTTAAAAGCACAACGCAGTCGCTTGTGATCCTGTTGAACCTGCCGTTGGCACTGATTGGTGGAGTCTTTATGCTCTTTTTCACCAGTGGCGTCATAAGTATTCCAGCCATCATTGGGTTTATTTCCCTGTTTGGGATTGCTACCCGTAACGGTATGCTACTGATCTCCCGTTACAATGATCTGACTGCTTCCGGTGTATCTGTTGAAGAGAGTGTCATTGCCGGTTCACTGGATAGACTAAATCCTATCCTGATGACCGCCCTTACCACGGCGTTGGCGTTGATCCCGCTGGCGATCGGTGGTGATCTGCCCGGCAACGAGATACAGAGCCCTATGGCGAAAGTGATTCTGGGTGGGCTGCTTACCTCTACACTCCTCAACGGATTTATTGTACCGATTATCTATCTCTACATCTATAACAGGAAAGAGAAAAAAACAACTAACAGTACAGGATTAAGATGAAAAAGATAACCTATATATTAACGGCGTTATGGATGATCACTTCCATCACTGCCCAACAAACGACCCGGAATATGCTGTCACAAATAGAACAGAATAACACCACCTTACAGACACTCCGGCAAACGGCCGAAGCAGAGAAGCTGGAAAACCGTACCGGAATCTATTTGGATAACCCGGAAGTAGAGTTTAACTACTTGTGGGGAAACCCTACCTCTATCGGTGACCGGAGAGACATACGGGTTACCCAGAGTTTTGATATACCCACCATCACAGGCATGAAAAACCGTATGGCAAGCGAACAAAACAAATTAGTAGATATCCGGTACAAAGCTGACCGGATCAATATCCTGCTCGAAGCCTGGCAAAACCTCGTAGAGCTGGCCTACTATAACTGCCTGCTCAGTGAATGGCAGTTACGCCTCGACCATGCCCGTACACTTGCCTCAGCCTATCAGAAGCTGTTCGATGAAGGAGAGACCAATATTCTCGAATACAATAAGATCCAACTCAACCTGTCCACTGCCGAAGGTGAGATGGCTCGTATGCAGGTAGAACGGCAGGCTGTCCTTTCGGAGTTAAAGCGTCTGAACGGTGGGGAAGAGTTGCTTATAGACAGTCTGTATACACAGGAGGAAATCCTTCCTCTCAGCTTTGAAGAGTGGTACAGTGCCGTCGAACAACAAAACCCGGTACTCCAATACGTCAACCGGGAGATCGAACTGGCCAAGAAGCAGATCACGATAAACAAAGCACAGGGTTTACCTTCTTTCTCAGCCGGCTATATGCGGGAAAAAGTAGTAGGAGAAGCCTATCAGGGTTTAACCCTCGGTGTCTCCATACCACTATGGGAAAACAAAAACCGGGTCAAACAGGCCCGGACCGCCCTCAAAGCCGCCGAGATCCGCCGGGAAGACACCCGCATCCAATTCTATAACCGCCTGCAAAGCCAGTACGAACGTGCCTATGGCTTGCAAACGGCTGCCAAGGGTTACCGGCAGGCACTGGTCAATCTCAACAATGTAGAGTTGTTAAAAAAGGCACTGGATGCCGGGCAGATCTCTCTGTTGGAATATATGATGGAGATCAGTATCTATTATGATACGGTGAACCAGGCACTTGAAGCGGAACGGGACTTTGGACTGGCTTTTGCGGAGTTGTCGGCGGTTTTGTTGTAGAGCAACTTTTTCTACAGACCTGTTTACTTATGAGTATTCCTGACCGCGGTCATCCGGATGGTTTCCGTAAAACCCTTTCTGCAAGTCTGAGGCGGAAATAGTATAAGAGATGCCGGGGAATGTTAGCTCCTGTAGCGGCTGAAGTAGCGGGGAACTTTCGTCCATCCATAACGGCAGGTAAACTTTTTAAGCCATGGAAGCTGCCTTTCCCCCCTGGTCAGGTATACATAAAGAATCTTTTATTTCCATGTAATTGGCTATGTAAAAACTGGAAATACGGGCCTTCACCCGTCCTTTTCGTATCAGCCATGTCGTTTCAAAAGCACCTCCCCGTTTGGCATATTCTATTACCGTAAGATGATAGTCTAATTTTCTCCATCGGTAGCTTTTTCTGATGAAGGGCAAAAGAGGGTTTATAAAAATGATTTTTTCATCATTCATCCGGATCCGTCTGCAATCCTTGAAGAAAATATTCAGTAGGATGAGTTCCATCAAAAAGATAAGGCTAACCAGGATGAGTGGACCAGGAGGCATCTCCCTTATAAAGTCAGGATCCTGAATGGAAAGATAGATCAGCAGACCGGAAATCCATCCCCACAAAAGGTTTGCGATCAGGATCAATAACAGAGAAAGGATTCTATACCGGGATCGTACTTCCATAGGATAGTTTAAATATTAAATGGTAGAACAAAAGTAGTAAAATACCTGTACAAATCCATACAAACGACATCCTGCCGGTGCACTATCCCTTCCCTGGGCGTATATTGCCATGAATCAGTGGTTGCAGGGGCATGTCTGTGCCATCCCTTTGACACAGGTGTACCATACTGATGGCATTAGAGTGCCAACGGTATGTCACTGTGGTGTCAGTGGCTTGGCACGATAGTCAAACCGGCATGGCTATAGCCGGAAATACCTTTGTCTTCTTATTTAATCTTTACCAATCATATACTTCCAGGTAGGCATCAAACTCCGGGGGATGAGATAGGCCATACTTGTGAAGTATCTGTAAAACCTGTTGCTGTTCAGCCGGAGATAGCAAACGTTCCCCTTTGCGAACCCGGAAATAGGTTCTCCGGCCAAAAAGAAGTTGCAGTTCGGAAACCACCGGTTGCGTCTGTTTATAAAGTAAGTTTCCTAACATACCTGTAAATCCTTTGGCAAGGCGTATTTTAACTGCAGGCCGGTAGTATGGGCAGGCCCCTTCCTGTGATGCCAGGTATTTAGGGCTGACAATTGTCCAGCGTGGAAGATCAGCAGGGGCCATTCGCTCTGCAAGTTGCCTCAGGCAGGTGGTTGCCTGTACACATTCCCGGTGCAGGCGCATCATGTAGTTATTCGGAACCTGTGAGAAATCAATGCCGGTTTCCATAGTCATAGCGTTTTTATCCGGTAAAAATAATAAAAAGTAATCGTATTTGAGAGCATCCGGAACTTATTGTCCTCCCTTTTTCTGTTTTCAGATTTTCCGGAATGGGAAGGTAAGGGGCTTGGCGGATTCTTAAAATTCACCTTGTTTCTACCAATTCTTTTCTTTGACCCTGTGGAATACGCTGAGCAGAAATGTCAGGGTATGACTGAAATAGTGGATCCGGTAAACGGTCCCCGAATTCCTGTATCCGTTGGTATTGTATCTCAAAAAAGCATTCCGTTTGAGTACGGACACCCCGCAAATAGCGTTGGAGGAGCGTATGCAGGAATCGGCACACTCCCGCAGTACGTTGAAACTGTGTGGGTCTTTATGGATAATCGGGATAAAGCCCTGGGTGAAGAAGAGGCCCTGGTTTAGGGAAGGGCTTTCTACCAGATAAATGTCGTTGTAGAGGGCGATGTCGGAATAGAGAATGGCAATCTCCTGTCCGGGATTATCGGTATGGCCTTCGCGGCAGGTCTCTTCCATGGACTTTAATGAGCGTACGAGGTCGTCCAGCACGAGGTTTACTTCTTCTAGTGTCAGGTAGTGAATGTGTTGGAAAAAACGGATGTCTAAGAGATAATTCCGTATGATGTCTCCGTCTATGATAAAGACTAATCGCCGGAATAAGCTGAATGCTTCCCTATAGATATCCCACATGTTGGCAAACCTGCCGGGATAAGGCATTTCACTAAGAGGGACCATTTCATCTAAACAGTTGTGGAAATAGAGCCATTTCATCCGGGCAAATCTCATCAGCCATTCAAAATAACAATAGCTGATTAAAGGCATATTTTTACATACGCCTGTAAATCTCGAATTGCCTTCTTTGGAGGCTTGTCCCAAAGTAGAGCGGGCAGTTTCTTCCATATAAACGGCTCTTTGGTGTTCCGACATGTTTTTGGTAAACGTGAGCTCCATCCGGTGGGTAAACTCAGGGGGAGTTTCTCCCAACAGGGTGTCGATGGAAACGGAAAAAAGACGGGCTATTTTTACGATCTCTTCCAGTGAGAACTGCCTGTCGCCATTGAATTTCTGGTATACGGAAGTTTCCGTTATATTCAATATGCCGGCCAGTACCCGGGCTTTGTTAGGTTCATCCGGGAATTTTTCCCGGAGAAGGCGTTTGATGGTGTCTGTTAACCGTTGGTAATCCATAGGCGCTGTGGGTTAAAAAGTTGTCCTGTGGGAATTTATATGCCGATATAAGCCTTGAAATCCTTCACTGCCCGGTATTGTTCTTCCATAAACTGCTGCCTGATATGCAGGCCGGTCTGGCTGATCAGCGTAGAGGAGTGCATCCACAGGTTAAACCACTTGGTCACCGTGTAGCATACATTGGGGCTTTTACTGATCATCGGGTTTACCGGGTTGGGCTGGAATACCGTGAAATTGAGACGGTCACTTTCCACGATATACATATCATTGGAAAAAACAGGTCCGTACAGTAAATCTCCATTTCTTTTCCGTTTTCTAAACGACCCTGGATACAGACCTGCTCAAATACTTTCAGTACTCCTTCTATATCCAGCACCAGTTGCCTGGCTTCGTCTTTCTTTATATAGCCCAACAGGTAGAACCTCCGGATGTCGGTAATATAGTTTTCTACTACCTTATAATGTACCAGGCAGACTGACTTTTTAAGGCAACGTACCGCCAGAAGGTATCTATCCAACCGCTCTTTTAACTGCGGGGCTAAGGTGATCTCCGAAAGGGAAGGCAACGCTCCGGAACCTTTCGCGAAAAAGATCCATTGAAGGGCGGCAAACCGTGCTAACCATTCAAAAGTTGGATTCAATATGTTCGGAAGAGTATTGCAGGAGATATAAAACTTGGAATATTCGGACTGGGCGGCATAGAAAAACATGTCAATCGACTGGTCAAATGCTTCATTGCTTTCATTTTCACGGCCGCAGAAATCATATTGTAAGAATTCTAATGGTTGCCTGGTTCGGTGGCTGCAATTGTAAAAAACTTCTTCTACCGGAATTTTCAGCTCCTCGCAGATAACCGAAATTTCCTGTAGTGTAAACAACGTATCACCCGCCAGCCTTCGTCTGACCGTTGGGACACTCATGCCCAAGGCCGCCGCCAGTTTTTTTCTGATAGATCTTTTTATCCGTATACCGGATGGCAAGGCATGACTTTAAACTGTCTAATATTTGAGTATATTCCATGGTAGGGCGTTTTTAATTGGGTCAACACGAACAAATAACCATTCTTTTATACCTGCGCCTGTTTACAATTGGTCTTAAGTCGGAATAAAGTTAGGGCTTTTTTAACAAAAAAAGAATTTTATTGCCTAAAAAAGGGTGGGTTATGAAAAATACTACCTGAAAGTGGTAGCTGAGATAGTGCTCCCTTTTTCCTTAGCGCTGGAGGAGGTGAATAGGAGTGTCCTTATTGACCCCCTTTTGGGGCTCGTAGTGGTGGGGTGTATCTTTGTACCGGATAGGTGTACCGGATAGGTGTACCGGATAGGTGTGCCAGGGAGGTGTGTCGGGTAGCTGTGTCGGGTAGCTGTGCCAGGGAGGTGTGTCAGGTATCTGTACCGTGGAGTTGTGCCGCAGGTATCTGTATCGTGGATGTCTGTGTATCGTGGGTATCTGTGTGCCGTGGGATATGCATCCCACGGTTATTCACATGCGATCCCTCCGGGATGGGTTTTGTGGTATATGGATAGTTGTTTAGAAGTACGTTCTCCCAGGAAAGATTTCTTTTTCAGCTTTGGGGCTTTTCTTTTATCCCGTCAGGGATTATATGTGACTAACCGCGGGATGCATATCCCGTGGGTCATACGGTACACCTCCCTTCTCAGCTCCGTAGGAGGTGAATAGTAGTAACCTTGTTGACCCCCTTTGGGGGCTCGTGGTGGTAGGGTGTAGCTTCGTACCGTGGGATGTGCATCCCACGGTTATGCACATGCAATCCCTTCGGGATAGAGGCTTTAGGCATGTTAGGCTTTGGAGTGTATGGGGGAGGGTTTTTATTTTAGGAAATATTTTTCATCTATTTCAATATTAAATTCGTTGAGGAGGTTTCTGTATTCTTCTTCAAATGAAGTTTGTTTGTGGTATATGCGTTGGTTACGGATGTAGTTTAATACCGTTTCTTTGTCTCTCCATGCATACGAGAAAGCGCCGTATCCTTCTGCCCAGCCTTTAAATCCGGGGAAGAGGGCGGAAGCTGCCAGCCAACCGGAGGATGCGCGTTTGATGTCTCTGATATACTCGGCTAAAGCGATAGAAGGGGATAGGTCGGAAAGGATATGTATATGGTCTTCCATTCCTCCGATACGGTATAAGACTCCGTTCTTTTGTTTGATAATACCCCATATGTATTTGTATAACATCTCTGAATGCTCCAGCGGTAAAGTTGGCTCACGGTGTTTGGTACAAAACACGATATGGTACAGGATTTGTTTGTAGCTTGCCATGTCTGTTAAGGTTTTAGATTTTCCAAATATAAATAATAGTTTTGAACTCTTCATATAAAAGATTGCATCTTCTTTCCTTTATTCGCTATTCTTTTATCCCGTAGGGATTCCATGTGACTAACCGCGGGATGTATATCCCGTGGCTCTGAGGCTATCCCCCTTGTCAGCTCCGTAGGAGGTGAATAGGAGTATCCTTATTGACCCCGCTTTGGGGCTCGTGGTGGTAGTGTGTAGCTTGTGCCGTGGGATGTGCACCCCACGGTTATGCACATGTGATCCCTCCGGGATGGGGGTGTGGTAGTGGGGTTGTTTTGGGGAACTGGGTGGGGAATGAAAGGAGTGCAGGAGGCGTGCATCGCTGCGGGCCTCCTGCTAACCTAAACAATAAAAAACTAAATCAATCTATGAAATCTATAAACCCGTAAGTGCTGTTTGGCGCTCTGTTATGGGGTTGATGGTTACCACTGGTGGGTGTCTTTGATGCAGCGGACAGGGGATCCGATTTTCCGGAAGTTCGCGTTTTGATATCCTTCAGGTGAATTAGGAGTGAAAGATGCCTCCAAAGCGGTAGATTTGTCCACATATCTCCCCCCATAAATCTCCAAAGTAGGTGGCATACTTTAATATTCCATCTTCTATGTATCCGTGAAACGTAATATCCCATACCTGTCCCTGTTGGTGAGTGTAACTCCATTTAACATTACCATCGCTGGAAGGCGTAACTGTTCCGTTTTTCAACAGGTCATTCAATAACATCACATTGGATGATTCCGGAACTCTCCATCCTTCCGGACAGGGGTCATACGGGGTTTTTCTGTGTTTTTTATCATCCCATAAATAGTTATTCTGGTATTTCATTTCTGAATCGGAGTTGGTGTACCAGTCCTGCATAACGCTGACCTCCCATTCGTCGGCTTTATAAAAAACAGTGGGATTATGGATACTATTTCCCAGATTTTGTAAGGTATTCACATTTTCAAATTTTGTTAACACCTGTTGGTTGGAAGCATTTACTACCCGTCGTTGGTTATTATCGATTGTCAGGTCGAACTCCCAATCTCCATCAACAAAAATCGAGGGACCTGGAAATGGCTCTTTGCGTCCCCATTGGTAATACATTCCTACTCCTTCGGGAGTGAGGGTGGTGTGATTGCCGTTTGAGCCGAGGTTCCGGTCCATAAACAGGTGGCTGGGTGACATGGGAAATACGGGGCCGCCGTTGTCGGGGTTGTAATCGGTTACCCAGATGTGGAAACTCCAGCGGATTTTCCCGTCGTTGCTCAGGATGGCAACTATAGCGTTTCCTTCGGGGGTGGCTCCTGAGGTAGTGACGTCGAGGGTACAATCGCGGTAGTCAGTTGAATTATTTCTGTTTAACGTAGCATTTTGGATTAATCCGTTGGTGGTTTGCCAGATGATTTCGGGAGATGGGTTGAGTATAGCCATATTTGTCGGGTCCAGCTCTTCTTTCAGTTCTTTTTCCCATATCCAGAATAGTTTGCGCAGGGGTATCCGTACGGTACTACCGGCCTGCACCAGGTAACAGTTGGCGTCGGGGGTAGCTGCTATGATACTCATGGTCTGGTCCGGGGCGATTCCTTCGATGTCTTCAAAAGTGAGGTACATTTTACGCCCGGATTCACCAAAGGTATAGGTTCCGGGAAGCGGATCGGATTTTATCTTGTATTTTACCGTGGATCCTTCGGTTATGTTGTAGACGCCGGAGATGTCTACCGTATTGTCGAAAGGTGTGCCTTGTCCGGTCAGGAAAAGGCCCGGCACTTCGGTCTGGACGGTTTTGAGCCGCCAGGTGGTATTGGAATAGACTTTAAATTCGTCTTCATCGCCCATGTAGGTAAATCCTTTCTGCTCCCGTAAGACAATGGAAAGGCATTGGTGGCGGATGTAGATGTTTTTTTTGATGGTTTCCTGTCCGTTGCTGACACTGAAGGTGACGGTGGCTCCATCCTGTAGGAAAGGCTTGCCTTCTACCGGGTCGGTCTCTTCTTTGGTAAAGGCGGTGGGTGTGATGGTGAAGGTATGGTTTTCCTTACCGGCACCGAGCGTATGGCCTTCGTAAATGGCGTTGTCTCCGCTGGTTTCAAAGGGGAATACGCGGTCGCCCAGCATGATGACTTCCATTTTGCATCCGTCGGGGCCACTCCATCTGACTGTGAAGTTTTGGGCTGATGGTGGCTCGGGCTTGCTGTGGGGGTTGCTGCGGAACCAGATTTCTGTCACTGGCTCTCCGGCACTGTCTACTATCTCAAGGGAGATACCGGCGAGGTAGGACTGGGTGACCTGTAGGGTGTGTTCCATCCGGCCGGAGGTGACGGTGAAGGTGGCTTCCCGGGGAGTTGGATTGGGGTTGGTTGGGTTGTAGGCGGTGACGTTTGCTTTTACTTCTCCGTTTTCGTCGCGTGTGCCGCCGGTTTTATCCAAGCTGAGCCAGCCGGTAGAGCCGTCGCCTCCGCTGTAGGTGATGTCTCCTATTTCCCATCCTAAGGGGCTGTCGGTTTTTATTAACAGGATTTCTTCGCCCGGTTCTTTGTCGAAGCCGATTGAATCGTGGCTGACAGAGAGGAAGTATTTGCCGTCAAACTGTACGGCTTCGGAATTGCTGTCGTCAAAGCGGAATAGTTCGCTCACGGTATTGAAGGGTTTGCAGGTGGCGGCATCTTCAAAGGAGCGGTAGCCGGGGCCGAGTATTTCTTTCACTATGATGTTATAGGTATAGTTG
The DNA here is from genome assembly GCA_021201865.1 of Tannerellaceae bacterium. Classification (GTDB taxonomy): domain Bacteria; phylum Bacteroidota; class Bacteroidia; order Bacteroidales; family Tannerellaceae; genus UBA4116. The sequence continues at coordinate 15,189 of JAJQEE010000085.1, forward strand.
CGTATGAGTGGCAGGAAGTTATCTTCGGCCTTCACCGGGTCGGCCGGGTCTTCGTGCAGACGTTCTACGAAATCAATCCGGTAGAAAGAGGGGTATCCGGTATCTTCGTATTCACCTTCTATGATCAGAAAAGGTTTTTTACTTTTTTCTTCTCCGTCACTGGGCAGTTGCTCGAAGGTGTATATTTCATTCCGGATGATGATGTCGGGGGCAAATGTGGCGTCGGCCAGGTTGCCGTTATATACTAACGGGTCGGTATAGGCCAGCCGGTCAGCGTCGGCCGGGAGGGAAATATCGAGTAGTTTCGTGCCGTCATAATGAGATGAGCTGCTGATGGGTATCATCCGGCCGTTGCGGTAGAAATTACAGAGGTGTATTTTATCCAGGTTGAATGCCGGGAGGGGTTGCCCCTGTTCGTCTTCCTGTTCAATTACGATATCGATGGAGGCCAGCATGCGGTGTAGTTTTGCGCTATAGTTTTTGGGGGTGCTGTTGATTACGAGCCCTGTACTGCCGCCTTCTATGCTGCCCCACATGGGGAAGCGCCGGGGGGTGGGTT
>JAJQEE010000207.1:0-5624 GCA_021201865.1 Tannerellaceae bacterium
TTATATGCCTAAAATAAATCCGCAATTCGAGATTAAAAGTTACGGTTTGTATTCTGTCTGGGACAGGAACTCGAAAGAATTACCTAAAATCATTAAACATACCTTAGAGATCCCGGCGGAGATTGGCGTGGAGTTTGGGTTTGTACTTTCCGTAAAAAAGGGAAAAGGGGAAACATTGGATTTCCGGATCGACCATCCTCCTTTTCCGGATGAAAGCGGGGAGATCATGCCGCCATTTGAAGGGAGCTATTTTGTGAATAGTAATGACTTCTTATTTTTTATCGGAGATACGGTCTGGGAACCGGTAGAAGATAAAAAAGGACGCTGGGTGGTTACCGTCTTCTATAAAGGAAAAACAGTCGCCACCAAAATATTTCAAATCATCTGAAAATAGAGGTAAAAACAAATAATAAATATCAAACCTCTCCTAACTGTTTTTTAAGTTTTTTCAGTCATCGTCACTTTTTTATTTGTAAACAACTTACTACCAAACAAATATCCCTTAAAAATAAAGTGACTGAGAAAGTGACTGAGATTTCCCGGTCACTTTCCCAGCACATTTGTATAGATACCCCAAAGAGGTAGTAAGCCTGTTTTACAGATCACGTATGCTTCTATTCATAACAAACTATACGCCTGATGCCGAACCAGTAGGTTAAAGGTCAGGAGGTACAGGGTTAAAGGTCCTGATGTTCAACCCTGAAGATGCCGATGTTCAACCTTAAAGGTCCTGACCTTCAACCTAAGAGGATGGTATGAAATGAATAGTAAATCATCCACTTCCGGATAAGACATGATGTGTGAAACGATAATACCAGTATAGGTTATCACTGCGAAATACCTACTTATTCAAATAACTTTTTATTTGTCCAATAACTCCAGGTTGGAAAACATTAAAAAAGGAATGGCTTTTATCTGATTAAAAAGTGACCGAAAAGGAGATATCCCAAAAGTAAAACAAGAAAATTAAAAAAGTTACGATTCATAAGTAGTTACCCCGACAGGGCTTACATGTAACTAATCCCAAGTAGAACCCAGTCATGTTCGGAAGATTTTTGCGAAGAGTGATTTTCGAAGGGTGATCTTTGTCTCTTAAGTCCCAAAGGGACGGCACATAGTAGCCTGGGACGCAAGTCCCAGGTAGAGAGATCCCCACCCAGGGTGTGCTGTAGGTACACCCCCTCTTATGAAAACAATCGGTTGGTATATGTAGTGTCGTGCTTACAGCACTCCATTGACTACTGATACCTGACCTGGGACTTGCATCCCAGGCTATTATATGACATCCTTTCAGGACTTAAGAGATCAACACTGGCAAATCCGGAGCATGAGAGATAAAGATCACCCTTCGCCAATCACCCTTCGAAAAATCTTCCGGACAGGACTGGATGGAACCCGGGGTATAGGCGAAACCCCTCTCCACAGTAACCCTGAAAAGGGTTGAACCCGCTTCGGGGTTCATAGCGTGTGGTTGCTTTCCGCCACGGGTTTCACCCGCGGTTATTTACATTCAAGCCCTTTGGGCTTACAAGCTGTAACTTTGTCAAAGAGCATATACACTTTGGAGACAGTCACTTTCTCAGTCACCGATTTTTTTATCTTTATTTATTTGGTAGTAAGTTGTTTACAAATAAAAAAGTGACGATGACTGAAAAAATTTAAAAAAAACAATTAGTAAAGAAATATATACAGAAATGCAAATGATAGTGATCGAAATGGAGCTGCATGCTCGAAGGAGACTTATGATGTAGTATAGTCAAAAGAGATCCGGATCTCTTTTTATCAATAGCCTATATGATATGATTATGCATATGGATGGTAGAATTACCAGATAAAGAGATTGTTGAAATGCGGAGTTGAAATTTAAACCGGCTCTTCATCTTGTTTATCTTCTTATTTTCTCTAACTTTGGAAAAATGAACAGAGTATTGAAGTGTAAGGAGTAGCAGCTTACTTACCATATACTACGGGCTATTTCCTCCTTTCCCTCTTTACTCTCCTAATATGCTCTGCTATGGAATTAAGACTACCTCAAAAACAGGATGTTGCTGATCCGATCCTTCTGAATACGAAAACGTTGGTGGTGATTGGGGCAAACGGCGCCGGAAAAAGTTCTTTTGGGAAAGAACTGATGAGAACCTATCCGGACCAGGCGGAAAAGATATCCGGTATGCGGGCTTTATTCATTCAGACAGAAAATGATATTCCCTTGCAGGAGGACCAGGTCAGCCGGGTGCAGAAAATGATCATGGAACGGATGTTTGTACCCCGTTTATCGGAATATGAAAAGCTGATGGTCCATCTGCAGGCGGAAGAGTTTGACGCGGCTGTGGATTATAAAGAGAATAGTAAACAGATTCCGGGCTTACCCCCTCCCCTCACTAAAATTGACCGCATCCAGCAAATATGGGAAAAGGCGTTTCCCCACAATAAATTGCTCCGCAAATCCGGATTTATAGAACTGGCTTCAGCGAACCGGCATGGAGAAGCCTATGGAGCTTCCAAGATGAGTGACGGTGAGAAAATCGTATTTTATCTGATCGGAGCGGTTCTTTGTGCACGTCCCAATGCCCTGTTAATTATAGAAGGGCCGGATCTTCTTCTCCATGATTCCATCAAAAATATGCTGTGGAATGATATAGAAGAACTACGGCCGGATTGTACATTCGTCTATCTCACCCATGACATTGACTTTGTAGTGAACCGGCAGAATAGCACCTGTGTATGGGTACATTCCTATAATGCAGAGGAAGATATGTGGGAGTATGAAATCCTGGAGGGAGACGGGAAATTCCCGGAAGAATTATATATCGAGATTTTAGGAAGCCGGAAACCGATCCTGTTTATTGAAGGTACGGATTTCAATAGTATTGATAACCGGCTTTACCCGATGATCTTTCCGGATTATTTAGTTAAACCAATGGGAGGTTGCCAGAAAGTGATCGAAACGACCAAAGCTTTCCGGCAGCTAAAAGATTTTCATACCCTGGATTCCAAAGGGATCGTGGACCGGGACAGGCGTACAGAGGGAGAGATCCGGTATCTCCGGGATCAGCATATCTATGTGCCGGATGTAGCAGAGGTAGAAAATCTGTTAATGTTAGAAGAGATCATTAAAATAGTAGCCATCCGGTTGATGAAAGATCCGGAAATTGTTTTCAAACAAATAAAAGAGAATGTGATCCGGTTGTTCAGTAAGGATCTGGAATCACAAATCATCCTGCATGCCAAACACCGGGTACGGAAAAAATTAGAAAAAGCAATGAACCGGAAAATTACCACGATCGGGGAACTAAGTGAACATGTAATTGGTTTACAAGATAATATTGATGTCAACCAACTATACAATGAACTCTCGGAAGAATTTTCCGGATATATCCATACAGAAGATTATAAAAGTATTCTGCGGATATATAACCATAAAGGGATATTACCACAAAGCCGGTTATGTAATATCATAGGAGTGAGTAACAAAGAGAGTTATTTCAACCTGATCCTCTCTATTTTAAAAGAGAATAAAGAAGATGCGGAAGTGATCCGGAACACGATCAAAGGCTCATTGGGGATGTAAAAAAGTCTGGTAAAAAGAAAGAAAAGTCAGTAAAAAGTCGTTTTTTGTACAGACATTTATATCATAAACCGTAAAATTCCCATTCAGAATATATTATGCGTACTACAGCATTACAATATCTATATTTACAAAAACCTGTGACCATGGTGATTATGATCTGTATGATCTCCGTATTACCATGGATTGCGTTAGGAGATTTTGCAACCAAAGGTGAACCTCGTGAAGCTGCAGTGGCTATTTCCATGCTTGAATCGGGGAACTGGATCTTACCCCAGGTATATGCAGATGAGTTTGCTTATAAACCGCCCTTAGCACATTGGCTCATGGCTGCTTTTTCTTATCCGCAGGGATATGTCAGTGAGTTTACCGCCCGGCTGCCTTCTGCCCTGGCATTCATCACCCTGATCGGCTTTACACTGTTTTTCTTTGGAGAACGGATCAAATTTCAGGAAGCTTTTATTGCCACTCTTCTTTTATTAACCTGTGTGGAGTTCAACAGGGCGGGTATGACCACCCGGGTAGATATGCTGTTAACCACCTTTATGGTCATCGGGCTTTTCCGGCTCTATCGATGGGAAAATAAACTGGAATTAAATGGATTACCCGTAGGAATCCCCATCCTGCTGGGACTGGCTGTTTTAACGAAAGGTCCTGTGGGGATTATTCTACCGCTGTTTGTTTTTGGCGTATATTTATTAATCCTTAATAAATACAGTCTGCTCACCGTGTTCCGGTCCCTGTTTTATGTGGGAGTATCCTCCTGCTTTCTGCCATTACTCTGGTATATCGCAGCCTGGAAACAGGGGGGAGATGATTTCCTGAATGTAGTGTTAGCAGAAAATTTCGGTCGTTTTTTCCATACATCCACTCCCATGATTAACTACGAACTGGGACATGCGAACGGAGCATGGTACAATGCCGTCACCTTATTAGCCGGATTTATGCCCTGGACTGTGTTCTTTTTCTTTTCTTTGTTCGGCATGAAACTTCATAAGCCCTCTTCCTCTATCCGGGAGACCCTTAGGAATAGCTGTCAAAAGATCCGGTCCATGGAGAAAGTCAAGCTGTTCAGTCTCGTGGCTTTGGTGTGTATCATTTTCTTTTACTGCATTCCTTCCAGTAAAAGAAGTGTCTACCTCATGCCGGCCTATCCGTTTATCGCTTTATTCTTAGCGGAGTATGCGATCTTCCTGACGGAATACCGTACGAAGGTAACCCGTATATTCGCAGCGTTTCTGGCAACCCTTGCTGCGATTGTATTAACAGGTCTCACCCTGATTATGGCAGGAGTGGTGGATCCGTTAGTGATTGCCGGACAGTTCACGGATAAGATCCGGACTCTTTCCACCATAGAGATGGCTACGCAAAGTTTATATACCCATCCCTGGTTATCTGCCTGTATCCTGCTCTTTTGCTTCATCGCTTTAGCCACTGTCTATTACCAGATGTTCAAAAAAATAAATATCAAGATACTTTATTCAACCATCTTTCTGGTTTTTACTATTAATTTACTCATTACAGGAGTGATTATGCTCGGTATTCGTGACGGAAGATCTTCCCGTCCTTTTGCAGAACACATCCTGGAAGAATATCCTTTGGATAAAACCAACGTATATGTGATGAACAGCCTGAAAGAGTACCGGAATATGTACGGATTAAACTTTTATATGGGGAATATTTTCCACAATTTTGAAAAGGAGATGCCGGAAAACGGATACTTCCTGGCAGGAGAAGAAGATATGGAAAAGGTGATCCGGAACTATGGGACTCAATATCATTTCCAACCTTTGACCTCCTCTATGAATCCAATCTATGAGGTCAGACAACGGATCATATTAAGTAAATTCCGGCGGAGATAATATTTATTTAATCCCTTTTCGGGAATATATACTACCATTCATTCCCCATATCCTATTATCCCAATAATTTAATAGCTCCAGATATGTTTCCCGCGCAGGCGGGGGAAAACAAAAAAGCCGCGAGGTTTAAAATTTGAATAAATAAAAAAGAGGTGTATGTTTGGATAAAAACCCGCAGCGGCAAAAAGATATAT
>JAJQEE010000207.1:5634-15745 GCA_021201865.1 Tannerellaceae bacterium
TAAAGGAGTTCCCAGGGGAGATTCTGTATTTCATCTTTTTATAATGAAATCTTTCATTTTTTACCGGGAAGGCATTGGGGCAGCCGAAGGAGGAGGGGTTCCTACTCCCCATGACTTATTGGCTTTGGGTCCCATCACCACTTCCAGTACACCGCCATTTTGAATGTCGCTATGACTGAACCAGGGCTGGTCCCAGGTAACTCCATTCAGTTTAGCAGATTGAATATATTTATTTTCTTTGGAGGCATTCTTAGCAATGATCTCAAAGGTGTGTCCGTTTCCTACATCCATTTTCATGTGTTCAAACACCGGGCTACCGATATTGTATGTGGGTGATCCCGGAGTGACGGGATAGAATCCCATCTGGCTGAAAGCCACAAAAGCAGACACGCCACCGCCGTCTTCATCTCCTGGTATACCCATCAAATCATTCCGGAACCACATATCCAATAAGGTACGGATCCTTTTCTGGGTCTTCCAGGGTTGCCCGGCATAGTTATAAAGATAAGGAATATGGAAGGCCGGTTCGTTCCCCATAGAGAATTGTCCTACATTTCCTGTATGATCCGGTAATTCGGAGTAGAATTGCCACTTAGACATTCCCAACGGTTCGTTGAACATCTCTTCAAGTCCTTGAATAAAGGCTTCATTTCCTCCGATCAAAGAGATCAGGTCACCGATATTGTGCTGCACATCCCAACGGTAAACATATCCGTTGTTTTCATCATAGATATCCCGGGCTCCCAAACCTCCTGAATAGCGGTAGTCAATCCCTTCAAGGAATTGACCATCCTTATCTTTCGGGTGGAAGAATTTAGTTTCCGGATGAAATATATTCCGGTAGTTATAGGAAGCACGCAGATACTTTTCCGCCTCTTCTACCCGGCCCAATTCCAGCGCAATCAAAGAGAGACACCACTGGTCATAAGCCGTTCCCAGCGTAACGGCAATTGGCTGACGTTTTTCCCACATGGAAACATTCCGAACCGTCTCCTTTTCTCCGGGTTTCAAGGCAGGGATATAGCCATGTTCCTTATAGAAATCATCTAACCAGCCAGCCGGTTCTGCCGACCATGGGATCAGGGTTTTCTCTTCAATAGCTGCTTTACAGGCCAGATAGGCCTGTTCCAGGTCAAAACCTCTGACACCTTTCAGCCAGGCATCAATCACAGTGGCAACCGCATGATTTGAGTTCATACGGCGGGAGTCACCGGTCACTTCCGGGAAGGTAGGCATCCAGTTTGTTCCCATTTGTTGGGCCATCCGCAGATAAGAGTTAATGATGTCACTGGCCCGTTTTTCATCGATCAATACCCGGAGGGGATGGGTAGCGCGATAGGTATCCCAGATCCAGTCGTCCGTATAGAAAGGTGTTCCGTTGTCTTCATGTACCTGTCCGTCGAACGCACTGAAATAGCGTCCGTCTTCACTCAGGCAAACCGGACGTTCATAGCAGCGGTACATAGAGGTATAGAACACCACTTTGTCCTCCTCCGTTCCACCCGTCACCCGGATCTTATTTAATTCTTCATTCCAGATTTTCTTTCCGGTAGCAGCCACCTGGTTCACGTCATAGGTGTGAATTTCACGTTCCAGGTTTTTCTTTGCCTGCTCTGCGCTGATAAAAGAGATTCCGTAACGGATGCCCAACCGTTTCACTCCATCACCGAAATTCAATACCAGAGCGGCATCTTTTCCGTTTACCGATTGCTTCTGATAATCGATCTGTCCGACATCCGATATAACACCGGTTTTTTCCGCGTCAATATCTGTTTCGGCATACAGATAGACTCTTGTATTCCTGTTTGAATACTTATATCCGTCCACGTTGATGATCTGATATCCACTGACGGATTTACCATCATAGGCCAGTTCACCATTCCGGCTGTTAAAAACCAGATATGCAGGTGTATTACCGGCAAAAATAAGATTATAAACCGCACTTTGATGAGAAGGAGCATAGTCTACCTCTATCTGGGTATCGTCCAGGTATACCTGGTAGCGGTAGGGTTGAATTTTTTCCTGATCATAGCTATACTGAACAACCGGCAGAAGTCCTTGTTCCGGTCCCTGCCAGGGGCTTAGGTTAAATGCGGAGCTTCCCCGGTGACTTGTCACGATCAGCGGAAGTCCGGCCACTCTGTCTCCGGTGAAATCGGCACGTTCCGGATAGACACGTAACATACTGTTAGGCAGATGTACGGTCGGATAAGTAGGAACTAACAGGTGGCTGATGTTACCCATATACGGGTTGACATAATCTACTGGCGTTTTGTCCGAAACTGTTCTGTCTGCAGTATCCGGTACACAGGAAGTTGGTAGCCCGGTAAAGGCACAAAATGCCAGACATCCGAAGATGCCTGACATAATTGTCTTAGAATTAAATTTCATAAGCTTATTTCTTTTTCTGGTCGTGTACAGAGAATGAATAGGGGAAATCGTCCTGATTGATACCTCTGTTTTCGTTTGGTGTGCTACTCATCTTCACATCCAACACACCACCTTTGTGTAACTGGTCGTGGGTCAGATAGTTTTTGGTAGTAGTCTGTCCGTTCAAAGACATCGATTCAATATACAGGTTCTTTGCACTGTTGTCCGGTGCATTGATCACAAATTTATTTCCGTTTTCAAAGGTCATGGTTGCTTTCTTAAACAGCGGAGCACCCATCACGTACTGGTCCGTACCGGGACATACCGGATAGAATCCTAATGCAGAGAATACATACCAGGCAGATGTCTGTCCGTTGTCTTCGTCACCGCAATAGCCGTCCGGACCCGGAGTGTACATCTGATCCATTACCCGGCGCAACCAATACTGGGCTTTCCAGGGTTCACCAGCATAGTTATACATATAGATCATGTGCTGGATCGGCTGGTTACCGTGTGCATAGTTACCCATGTTCATGATCTGCATTTCACGGATTTCATGGATCACCTGGCCATAATAGCTGTCATCGAACAACGGCGGAACAATGAATACAGAGTCTAACATGGTTACGAATTCTTTCTTACCACCCATCAGGTCAATTAATCCCTGCGGGTCATGGAATACGGACCAGGAATAGTGCCAGCTATTACCTTCTGTGAAGGCATCTCCCCATTTCAAAGGAGAGAAAGGAGACTGGAAGGTTCCGTCTTCGTTTTTACCACGCATCAGGTTCGATTCCTTATCGAACAGGTTTTTATAGTTCATGGCACGTTTAGCAAACAAATCCACTTCTTTTTTCGGACGGCCTAAATCTTTAGCTAATTTCCAGATACACCAGTCGTTATAAGCATATTCTAATGTACGGGCAGCATTTTCATTGATATTCACATCATAAGGAACATATCCTAATTTGTTATAATAATCAAATCCTAAACGTCCGGTGGAACCGATTTTTGGGTGAACAGATTCTGTTCCGGTGATCAGACCTTTATATAATGTTTCCAGATCATCTACTTTCACTCCTTTCATATAGGCATCTACCAGAATAGAAGCTGAGTTGTTCCCTACCATACAATTCCGGTGGCCAGGGCTTGCCCATTCAGGATAGAATCCGCTTTCTTTGTAGGTATTGATTAGACCTTCCTGCATCTCTTTATTAATCGATGGGAACATCATGTTCAGGAATGGGAACAGGCAACGGAAGGTATCCCAGAAGCCGGTATCCGTAAACATATAGCCGGGCAGTACCTCTCCATTATAAGGGCTGTAGTGTACTACATTTCCGGTTGCATCAATTTCATAGAATTTACGGGGGAAAAGCAAAGAGCGATACAGACAGGAATAGAATGTACGGTACTGGTCCAGGTTTCCACCTTCCACTTCAATGGTTCCCAGTACATCATTCCATGCTTTTTTACCTTTTGCCACTAACGTATCAAAATTGTCGTTTCCTAATTCCTTCAGGTTAATCTCAGCCTGTTCCGGACTGATGAAAGAAGAAGCCACCCGGGCATGGACGATCTCTCCTTTTTTTGTCTGGAATCCGATCACTGCTCCGGTATGGTTTCCGGATTGTTCATGAATGCCCTTCTGCAAAGATCCATCAATGAAAGTGGCATCATACGTAAACGGCTTATCAAATTCCACTACAAAGTAGTTTTTGAAATTCTCCGGTACACCACCGCTGTTACGGGTTGTATAACCTACGATCCGGTTCTTTTCCGGGATCAGGCGAACGTGTGATCCTCTGTCAAAAGCATCTACCACTACGTAAGAATTCTCTTCTTCCGGGAAAGTGAAACGGAACATAGCCGCACGTTCAGTCGGAGCAATCTCCGTCACTACGTCATGTTCTGCCAGATAGACTCTATAATAATGAGGTTTTGCCACTTCCGCTTTATGAGAGAACCAGCTTGCACGCTCATCTTCATTAAACAGCGGTTTACCTGTAACAGGCATAATGGAAAATTGTCCATAGTCATTGATCCACGGACTGGGTTGGTGTGTTTGCTTGAAACCACGGATTTTGGTATCCGTATATACATAGGCCCATCCGTTACCCATCTTACCGGTCTGTGGTGTCCAGAAATTCATACCCCAGGGCAACGCAATAGCCGGATAGGTATTACCGGTTGATAACTCATAGGTTGATTGTGTACCCATCAACGGATTCACATACTCCACAGGATCAAAACCATTTGTTTCAGCATGGGCTGTCGAAGGGTTTACATTCCACAGAAGTATGGCCGCAAGGGCACTGGTCCATACACTTCTTTTTCTCATGATATTTAAATTACTGATTGATTAATTTTCTGCAAAGAAACAAAAACAGCCGCTAATTACCATCTAACAAGAGTTGTTATTCCTGAAAATTCAATAAAATTACCGGTTGCATTTTATCTCTATAGATGCTATCATTTTGTTTTTAAGGAATCTACAATTAGTAGCTCTCCATAGAATCTTTTATAATAATACAATCTATTAAAAGAAATTACCTATCCGGATGTATAGGATTTTCACAAAATCACCTGCCGGATAGCATAAAAACAAAAACACTTTTAAAACTCAAATGGGGAGAGAAACACTTCCCTCCCCATTAAGAATTTATGAATTGACTAATTCCGGATTAGAATCCAGGATTCTGAGTCAAAGATGGGTTTCTCTGAATTTCATTGTCACTAAGAGGGAACAATAAATGTTTTTCCTCATATTTAGCACCAAACGGATTAGTTGCACCAATCACCGGAACCCATTCTACAGTACCTGGATTAGTTGCAGACGCCTGTGGGTACATACGAGTACGCTGGATATCATCCCATACTCTGTATTCAAATACTAACTCACGCAAACGTTCTGCCCAAACTTCCTGAACAAATCGATCTACTGACAAACCTCTTAACTGAGCTTCAATATCTGATCTTGTAATTCCGGAAGTCGATCCAGGATATACAAATGCACGTTCCCGAACATCCGCCAGATAACGGATCGCTTCTTCTGTAACCGCATTTTCAGATTTTGCTATTGCTTCCGCTGCAATTAACAATACTTCTGCATAACGTAAGATAGCAATATCCTTGTCACCTTCTGTAGTTTCGTACAATGCTTTTTCATTGTAATATCTCCATACAGCTGTCTGATTAAAGGTAACATTTACTTCCTCATCTTTACTATTCACATACGAAAGATTTCTATACCAATATTGTTTTTCCTGAACACGAAGATCCGTCGGATCAAATGCATTCAAAACAAGATCTGAAGGCTTATAAACATTTACAAAAATAGATCTGTTAATTCCTTTGGGCAGATCGCTGATCATAGAGTTCGGCATAGACATCTGAGCTAATGCACCATTATTTGCAGAAGATGAACTTTGATATTCGCGAGAGAAAATATATTCCGGACTATCATCATCTGTACGCATAATATTATATGCACTTCTCTGATCCCCGTCTTCATGTTTTATCAAAGAGTGAATGCCACTATTAATAATAGCTCTTGCAACATCGGCAGCATTTTTATAATTTTCCGTTTTTTGCAGAGGATATCCACTCATTTGAAGATAAGCACTTGCTAATACAGTCTGGGCAACCGGTTTAGTAATTCTGTACCCATCTGTAAACTTTTTATCAGGTAATGAAGCAATTGCATCCTGGCAATCTTTGATAATCTGAGCATAGATCTCTTCACTTGGAGTTCTTTCCGCATAAATACCTTCTAAATCTTCATAAGGTTCCAGAATCAATGGCATATCACCAAAGATTTTCACTAAATGAAAATAAGAAAATGCTCTGAAAAATTTAGCTTCTCCGATTAAAGTATTTTTCTCATCTTCTGATAAACCACTCACGTTTGGAATGTACTTAATAGCTGTATTTGCTCTGGCAATCGTATTTCTATAAGTACGTTCCATAATATTATCCATCTGGCCGGTAATATTATACGCATTATGGTTTAAAGTTTGCATCCATGCAATCCATGCTTCCTGTCCTTTGTAATCCTGGTCATCATATAAACCGGACATAAAGGGACCATACATAATGAATTTACCATAGAATACACTATGCGGATGATACATATAAGTAATCCCGTCTCTGTATAGCTTATTGACTGCAGATTGTGCATGTTCTGCAGTTCTGAAATATTGTTCCAGTGTCAATTCGGTCCTTGGTGTTTCTTCCAGAAAATCTGTACAAGATGTCGAAACAGTAAGTCCTGCTACACACAATAATCCTAAAAATATTTTTTTCATATTGATTATCTCCTTCAATTATTAAAATGTTACATTTAATCCTAATGTATATGTTCTTGCCTTAGGATATTGGAAGAAATAAATATTCTGCCCCCATCTGTCATAATTATCTCCTGTATAAGAACTTCCTTCCGGATCAAATCCATGGAAATCTTTTGAACAGATCAGGAATGCGTTGTTCACACTTAAGTTCAGACGAAGAGCACTGATTTTCATTTTTTCAGTCATCCTTCTGTCAAATGTGTATCCTAACTGGATTAAGTTACCACGTAAATAAGCACCATTTGCTATATAGCGGGAATCCTGTTGTGATAAAGAACCGTGTTCTGACATAGCCGAGTTACGGATAGCCTGTACCATCGTATTCGGGTTAGTTCCGTTATAACCATCATATAAGATAGTTTTTAATCCGTTCGCTTTTCCAAACCGGTCTTCTGTTGAGTGAAGGAAGCTTTGATACACATCTACTCCACCTACAAATTGCAGGTCTACCACTAAATCAAAATTCTTATAAGCAAAGTTATTGATAAAACTTCCAGTGAATTTAGGTAAACCATTTCCTATGATTTCCTGAGTTTCCGAATGAATAGAAGCACCCACATTCTGTCCTGCTGCAAGAGCGGCATCTTTTTGATCTTCTGTAAATACACCATTACGTACATAACCACGGAATGTACCTAAAGACTCACCAACACGTAAAATAACTTTGTCATCCGGGCCAGTGATGATATCTTCGTCATTATCACCTAACTTCAGGATTTTATTTCTGTTGTAGTTAAAGTTGAAAGTCGAACTCCAGGTAAAGTCTTTTGTTTCCACATTTACTGTGTTCATCATAAAGTCAACCCCCTGGTTACGTACTTTACCAATATTATACATTACCACATCAAAACCGGTTGTATGAGGTACCGGACGGTCTAACAACAAATCCCGGGTTACTTTATGGTAGTACGATACATCAAAATTCAAACGATTACGGAACAGATTCAAATTGAAACCGATATCCCACATGCCTGTAGTTTCCCATTTCAAACCAGGGTTTGGTAAACGTTTTACATTACTACTTGGAACTAACTGACCATTGATCAGTACAGTTCCTGATTCAATAGTTGACAAAGAGCGATACACTTCAATTTCGCTGTTACCGGTAATACCATAACTGGTATGAAGTTTCAACTGATCAATAAAAGTGGCATTCGCCATAAAATCTTCATTAGACACATTCCAGGCAAAACCGGCAGATGGGAAAAATGCATATTTGTTATCTTTACCAAACTTAGAAGAACCGTCCACACGGGCAGTAACTGTTGCTGAATACTTATCATCATATGTATAAGCAGCTCTTAAAAAGTAAGAATTCATAGCCCAACGTTCATATTTTGATGACGGATCATAAGGAATAGTACCAGCTCCAATGTTATCAGCACCTGAATAATTATCAGAATAACCTCTACGTTGAGACTTATGCTCTCTGTAAACTCTTTCCTGCCAGGAAAGACCTGCCATGGCATTAATACGATGTTTATCGACTGTTTTATTATAAGTCAGGCATGTTTCTTCCTGCCAGTAGTGGTAACGGTAATCCCAGAAAGTAACATCTCCATTCGGATGAGTTAAGTCCACTAAATCGTTCGGAGTAAAAAACTTATTCTGGTTCAGATTTGCATCAATACCAAACTGAGTTTTCAGATCCAATCCTTCCATCAGATGGAATGTGAATGCTGCATTACCAAAAATCTGTGTACGATAACGGGTTCTTTCCTGTGTTTTCAATACGTGTACCGGATTGGCCATACCTTCAAGTCCTAAATCATCTGACGGAGTTCTGGAACTCGTGTATTCACCATCTAATGTAACAGGAATCCAGGGTACCATTTCAATCATCGTACGACGTGGATACTTGCACCTCCTCCTTCTTCAGCTTCATTCGCCCATGTGCGGTTCACTAATAAATTAACAGCAGTGGATAAGTACTTGGTTGGTTTGGCATCATAAGCCAGTTTCGCATTCAAACGTTTCATATAGGTATTCAACATCACACCTTGTTGATCTGTGAAGTTCAGGAAAGCACCTACAGAAGAGTTCTGTCCACCTTGTTGAATATTGATCTGATGGCTATGGGAAATTGCAGTACGGGTTGCTTCCTTCTGCCAGTCTGTATCATATTTAGCAGTTCCATCCGAATTAAACAGACGTGGATCAGTAAACCAATCTGACATTTTTTCTGATTTATAATGCAGAGAGCTGTTTTCTGAAGTTGGGTCTGCATACCATTTGTTAAAGTTCTTAATACCGATCATAAATGCTTCCTGCCATTCAGCAGCATCCATCAGATCCATATAACGGGCCACATGGCTCAAACTTACGGAACCATTATAAGAAACGCTAACGCCTTCTCCTTTTAAACCACGTTTGGTAGTAACCATGATCACACCATTCGCACCACGTGCACCATAGATAGCAGCTGAAGAAGCATCTTTTAATACCTCAATCCGTTCGATATCATTCGGATTCAGATACTGCATACTTTCCATCGCCACTCCATCCACAATATAAAGAGGATCGGAGCTTGTGTTGATTGAGCTCATACCACGGATCAATACACGTTGTGCACCCCCAGGCTGTCCTGAGTTCGACATGATCGTCACACCGGCTGCTTTACCTCTCAAACCTTCCAGGGCATTGAAAGTCTGTCCCTGAAGAATGTCTTCTGCGCTGGTTACGGAAATAGAACCGGTCACGTCCGATTTTTTCATAGTACCATAACCGACAACCACTACTTCATCCAGCGTTTGGGTATCTTCTATCAAAGTAATATTAATCATACGTTGAGTACCTACGGTCACTTCTTTGGTCAGATAACCGATATAAGAAACCTGCAAAGTAGCTCCCTGAGGAACCTGGATGCTGTAATTACCGTCAAAATCGGTAATCGTACCGTTGGTGGTACCTTTTTCAATCACATTGGCTCCAATAACAGGCTCACCAAAGTTATCCACCACTACCCCGGTAATGACATTTCCCTGTTGAGGAACGGAAGGAGTTGCGTTTTTGGTCAATACGATGTAATCATTCTCAAAAGAATAATTGACATCCGATCCGTTAAAGGCTTCGTTTAAATACTGAGCAACTGATTTTTTACCGGCATTCACAGCCACAGCCTTTTCTGTATTTACTTCGTTTTTACTATAGACAAACAGATAATCCGTCTGTTGTTCTATCTGATCGATGAATTCACCGATCGACAAATCACTCTTTGTGATACTTACGGCAGCATTCTGCGAGTTAGTGTTCGCTGCGAAAGATGCAAATACACAAAGAAAAAGAAGGAACGTTGAAATTCTCATAACATTCAAAATTTTCTTAGTGTGATGATTTTTAAATAATAAAAGATCGCACAAAGGTTCTTTTTTCATAACTTTGTTACATTTACG
>JAJQEE010000162.1:0-47651 GCA_021201865.1 Tannerellaceae bacterium
GATCATACACTTTCCGTTCGTTCTCCACTAAGTTTCTGGCAGGAACACCGGTCGGTATGATCGCATGGTGATCCGTAACCTTGGAATTATCAAAGACCTTCTTGCTTTTGGGAAGTTTTTTTCCTATTAAACAGGCTGTCAACTCCGTATAATCCACCAAACCTTTCAGGGTAGCCGGAACTTTAGGATATATATCATCACTCAGGAAAGTTGTATCTACACGGGGATAAGTTGTCACCTTCTTCTCATACAGCGATTGGATCAGTTTCAACGTATCATCTGCTGTGAAAGCAAATTTTTTATTGCATTCTACCTGCAAAGAAGTAAGGTCAAAAAGACGGGGTGCATATTCTTTTCCTTTTTTCTCTGAAATATCTGTGACTGTAAAGTCTTCCTGTTGAACCACCTCTAAGAAAGCCTCTCCCTCTTCCTTTTTAGTGAACTTTCCTTTGGTAGCAGAGAAGGTGGTATTCCGGTAGACTGTTTTCAGTTCCCAGTAGGGTTCAGGAGTGAAATTTTCGATCTCTTTATGACGGTTCACGATCAGCGCCAGGGTAGGGGTCTGCACCCTACCGATCGATAGCACCTGCTTGTTTTGTCCATATTTTAAAGTATAGAGACGGGTCGCGTTCATACCTAACGTCCAGTCCCCGATCGCCCGTGACAGACCCGCTTCGTATAATTTGGAGAATTCACTCTGATCTCTCAGCTTTTCAAATCCTTCCCGGATCGATTCTTCCGTCAGGGAAGAGATCCATAACCGGTAGACAGGGCAGTTACAACCCGCTTTTTGCATGACCCAGCGCTGGATCAGTTCACCCTCCTGCCCGGCATCCCCACAGTTAATAACCATTTCGGCATTTTGAATGAGTCCTTCAATAATTTTGAACTGTTCTTCATAAGAAGGACTGTCTATCAGCTTAATACCAAACCGGGGAGGAATCATGGGAAGGGAACCTAAACTCCAGCGTTTCCATTCGGGAGCATATTCATGAGGTTCTTTCAGGGTACATAAGTGGCCGAATGTCCAGGTGACCTGATATCCATTCCCTTCTATATATCCTTTCATTCTATTTTTAGCTCCGAGTACTTCAGCAATTTCACGTGCGACACTGGGCTTTTCAGCAATACAAACTTTCATCTACAAACAAAATCCCTTCAATTAATAAGTAAACAAATGTACGCTTTTTTTCCTCATGTACCATACTTTTTTAGTGAACACATCCTAAGGAAATGAGCAGAAATAAAAAGGAATACCGGACATGACCAGATCATTAACAGAAGGAATTTGTTATATTTGTAAAAGTGAGAAACGAATGTGGAAAAAACTTTATATTACCGGACGATCTATCTTGAGTATGCCTCTCTGTTAATCCGGTTTGCTCAAAAATTTGTTTCAGCTTTCGCGGCGGAAGATATTGTGCAGGATGTCTTTTTGAAATTGTGGGATAAACAACTATTCCTGTTACCGGAGAAAGAGCTGAAAACTTATTTTTCCGGGATAGGATATTTTATCATGGGTAAAAAATATATCTTTGTACGGTAAGATATGCGTATTACTAAATCAATTTTAAATTCCATGAAAAATAAACTATTATTACTAACTGCGACGTCAGGCTTATCTTTATCCGGTATGGCAACCGGTTACACCAATTTTATTATTATCAATCTGGATGATGCCGGATTTGGTGATTTTTCCTATAACGGAGCGATCGGGTATAAAACTCCCCATATAGACCGGATGGCTGCTGAAGGCATGCGTTTTACTCATTTCCTGGCTGCTCAACCCATCAGTGGAGCTTCGCGGGCCGGCTTGTTAACAGGCTGTTACCCGAACCGGATCGGATTTTCCGGGGCTCCGGGTCCCGGATCGGATTACGGGATCAGCCCGGAGGAAATGACCATCGGGGAATTAGTGAAACAAAAGGGATATCATACGGCTGTTTTCGGAAAATGGCATCTGGGGGACCACAGACAATTTATGCCTCTTCAGAATGGGTTTGATGAATATTATGGCCTGCCTTATTCCAATGATATGTGGCCCTATCATCCCCAACAGGGAGAAGTCTTCAACTTCCCCGATCTTCCGACCTATGAAGGAAATGAGATCATTGGTTATAATACAGACCAAACCCAATTTACCACTGACTACACCAACCGTACGGTGAATTTTATTAAAAAGAACCAGAAGGAACCTTTTCTGATCTATCTGGCACATTCCATGCCACATGTTCCGTTAGCTGTTTCTGATAAATTCAAAGGTAAAAGTGAACAGGGACTATATGGGGATGTGATGATGGAATTGGACTGGAGCGTAGGAGAGATTCTGAAAACACTCCGGGAGCTGAAGTTGGAAGAAAATACGCTGGTCATCCTGACCTCGGATAATGGTCCGTGGGCAAACTACGGAAATCATGCCGGTTCAGCAGCCGGTTTACGGGAAGCCAAAGCCACTACTTTTGATGGAGGAAACAGAATCCCCTGTGTGATGTATTGGAAAGGTGTGATTCAACCCGGTACTTCTTGTAATAAACTGACTGCGAATATGGATCTTTTCCCAACTGTTGCCGAATTGAGTGGAGCTCCGTTACCGGAACGTAAAATAGATGGTGTAAGTCTTGTGCCACTGATAAAAAGTGTAGAAGGGGCTAACCCTCGTGAGTCATTTGTTTATTACTTTCATAAAAATGATCTGGAAGCTGTAACAGACGGAACCTTCAAGTTAGTATTTCCTCATAAATATGTAACCTATGGAGCCTATGTTCCCGGAAATGATGGCCAGCCCGGACGATTAGCCAATCTGGAAATACAGAAAGCTGAGTTATACGACTTGCGTCGTGATCCGGGAGAACGGTACGATGTAATATCGCAATATCCGGAAATCGCTGCGAAGTTGATGAAAGTGGCAGATGATATGCGTGCGGAACTGGGAGATGACCTGACCCGTGTAAAAGGAACCGGACGTCGCGAACCGGGACTCACTAAAAACTATTAATAACTCCCTTCTCAGGAGTAAAGTAAATAAATGCCTCATGAAAAAGCTAATTCTATTTGTTTGTTCTTTTCTTTTTCTCTGTTCCTGTATGGAACATCCTGTTAAAACCAATCTTCCGGAAAAGAATTTGCCGGAACATATTATTCTGGTAGGTTTCGACGGGTTCAGTTCCTATAGTTTGAACCAGGGTGCTGAGATGCCAACCCTTCGGAAGTTAATGGCAGAAGGTGCTTATACGGTAGAAAACCGTTCTGTTCTACCATCTTCCAGCGCTGTGAACTGGGCCTCTATGTTTATGGGAGCCGGACCGGAACTACATGGATATATCGAATGGGGTTCCCGGGTTCCCGAACTACCTTCCCGGGTTGTAAACAGTGATAACCGTTTTCCCAATATTTTTGGCCTATACCGGGAAAAAGCACCGGACGCAGAGATCGGATATATCTATGAATGGGAGGGACTCAATTATTTAGTGGATACCTTGGCGATGAGTTTCCGGCAACAGGTTCCTATGAATGAGGAAAATCCGGATGGATGTACACCGGTAGCAGTTCAATATATTAAAGAAAAGAAACCCAATTTCTGTGCTGTACTGTTTGACCAGCCGGACGGAGCCGGACATGGGTTTGGTTGGGAATCTCCGGAATACTTTGCCAAACTAACTCATTTGGACCAATGCTTGAAGCAGATCATTCAGGCGGTGGAAGAGGCTGGTATAATGGAAGAAACTGTTATTCTGGTCGTTTCCGATCACGGAGGGATTGACAAAGGTCATGGAGGAAAAACCATGAATGAAATGCAGACCCCGATTGTCTTTTATGGAAAAGGAATTAAGAAAGGTTTCTATTTCCCGGAAAGCACTATGGTCTACGATATTGCCGGAACATTAGCTTATATGTTGGATGTAGAACAACCACAGGTGTGGATCGCCCGTCCGATCATGTCAGTATTTGAATGATCTATCAAGAGGGGAAAAAGAAAGCCTGTGTTTGACTAACACAGGCTTTCTTTTTTTATAAAGGATTATCTTCAAATCCGATCCAATACCTTTTCAATCAGGTCTGTGATATTCCCCTTATAGTTGGTATTCATATTCTTTTCCACCCTTCCGGCAATGATGCAGCAAACAGTCATGGCTTTGTGACCCATCAGGGCCGCCAGACCAGCCAGGGAAGAACTTTCCATCTCAAAATTGGTGATCTGTTTTCCTTCGTACTGGAAAGCCTCGATCTTTTGGTTTAACTGCGGATCTGCTAATGGAAGACGTAGTTCACGCCCCTGAGGTCCATAGAATCCATTGGCTGCAATAGTAATCCCTTTGACGATATCATCCTGAATGATCTGTTCCAATAAGTCCGGATCAGAATTAACAGCGTAAGGACTGATACCTGTCAGTTTCCATGACAGTTGATCTATCAACTCTTTTTCAAACGCCAGATCCCGGATCTGTTCGCTGTTGGCATAGAAGTAGAGAACCCCATCAAAACCAATGGACTTTTCTGCAGCTACATATGTACCAACAGGTACAAACGGTTGTAATCCGCCAGATGTTCCGATGCGGACTAAGGTAAGTTGCCGGAATTCCGGTTTAACCGTACGGGTTTCAAAATCAATATTGGCTAACGCATCTAATTCTGTTAATACGATATCTATATTATCTGTGCCGATCCCGTGAGAGACCACAGTGATTCTTTTACCCTGGTAAGTCCCGGTGATTGAATGGAACTCCCGGCTGGTGATATCACATTCCTGTGAATCAAAATAACTGGCTACGGTAGAGACCCGTTCCGGATCCCCTACTAAGATGATCTTATCCGCTAATTGTTCCGGTTTGAGATGCAGATGAAAAGCACTTCCATCCGAATTAATGATCAGCTCCGATGGTGGAATAACTCGCATAAATTTAGTCTTTTAAGGGTTTAGAAGGTCCGCTGGCAGGCTTTGCAATTGTTTCACGCATAGAAGTGTCAGCTTCGATATTTTTCATTTTATAGTAATCCATAATACCCAGATTACCGGAACGGAAGGCTTCAGCCATGGCTTTGGGTACTTCCGCTTCCGCTTCAATTACTTTGGCTTTGGCTTCCTGGGCTTTGGCTTTCATTTCCTGTTCAAGGGCAACCGCCATGGCGCGACGCTCTTCCGCCTTCGCCTGTGCAATGTTTTTATCTGCTTGTGCCTGATCCATTTGCAGCACAGCACCGATGTTCTTACCTATATCAATATCCGCAATGTCAATCGAGAGGATCTCAAAGGCTGTTCCGGCATCCAGCCCTTTCCGGAGCACCAGCTTGGATATGGAATCCGGATTTTCTAATACGGTTTTATGCGTTTCCGAAGAACCGATAGAGGACACAATCCCTTCACCGACACGGGCTAAGATCGTTTCTTCACCGGCACCCCCTACTAATTGTTTGATACTGGCACGTACGGTTACACGCGCTTTAGCAATCAACTGAATCCCATCTTTTGCCACAGCGGCAACCGGAGGGGTGTCAATCACTTTCGGGTTTACAGACATCTGTACCGCTTCAAACACATCACGCCCGGCCAGGTCAATAGCAGTTGCCATCTGGAATGGCAGGTCAATGTTCGCTTTGGATGCAGATACAAGGGCATGCACCACTCTTTCCACATGTCCGCCTGCCAGATAGTGAGCTTCCAGTTCATCCCGGGTCAGGGATTTTAACCCTGCCTTATGGGCTTCAATCATTGCACGGGTGATCACATACGGAGGTACGTTACGGATACGCATCAAAAATAACTGGATCAGGGAAATATGTACTCCTGATACTTTAGCAGAGATCCATAAAAGGAACGGTACATAGTAAAAAAAGATAACCAGCAGAATGACTGCGGCTCCTAAGAGGATAATCGGTAAGAAATTTAATTCCGCTTCCATGTTTAATCTAATTTATTATTCTTCATTTTTAACTTTGACAATTACATTATATCCCTCTACGCGTATCACCACCACAGAGGTCTCTTCCGGAATAAATTCTCCGGTTGATTTAGCTTCCACAACAAGATCATTGATCCTGGCTTTTCCGATCGGGGCTAACCGGGAAAGGGTGATCCCTTCATCTCCTTCCCGGATCCCTAATTCCCGGCTGGATGTTAACCGTGAGTCCACTTCCGCTTTCAGAGCCACTTTGTTAAAGGATCTGGAACGAAGCAGCCAGGCAAATATCCCGCCGAAGAGGAGCAGCGAGAGCAACAGGCTGATATTCCCGGTCAATGCACTTACTGAATAGGCATAATAAATACCTCCTATTGCAAAAAGGAAACCTCCTATTCCTGCCACAGTGATACCCGGCAGAAAAAATATTTCCAGTAGGATCAAAAAGATAGCTAATCCTAACAAGAGGATAACGATGGCGATTTCCAGCATAACGTTTAACGATTGATCTTTAAATAATTAATTTCGGCATTCCGTGCCTTCTTTTCTAAACTTCCGGGTTGTTCCAACAATTGATTCAAGTGTTCTTCAGCCTGCAAAATAGAAGGAGCCAATTGCTCTTTTCTGGCTTTATTCCCTTCCGTGTAGGAAAGGCGGAGACCCTCTAATTTTTCGTTTAATTCCCGGATCTCTCTATTCAGGTCTACTACTTTCTGATAAATATTCCGGGCTTCCGGACTTTGAATATCCTCTAAAGTGAAATAGACCAGGTTATTCGTGATCACAAATTCAAAGTCTTTTTGTATTTCCGGTTCACTCAGCATTTCGGTATATGCCAGCTGAGTTAGGTGGGAGTAATCCGCACCCGGTTTCCATGAATCCTGAATGGAGGTGATCGCGGCCCGGGCCCGTTTCATTTCCATGTCATCACTGTCGATCCGGTTACGGGTATCGTTTAAAATATATAAGTAGAGACATACTTTATCTTCCGGTTGATTTCTGTCGGAAGCAAACCAGCCTAACCCTTTCAACTCATCTACCACCATCATATAGTCATTGTCCGGAGAGTTAAACGGCATACCTAATTGTTCCGGAGTAAGATAGGTTTCCGAATTTGTATTGTAACGGGTTACAAACAGGTCATATCCGCCGATAGAGCCGTTCCCGGTAGAGGCATAATAGATCGTAACCCCGTCAGATAACACAAACGGATAATTCTCATCTGCATCCGTGTTGATACTGGCAGGCAACTCTTTTTCGTCTCCCCATTGATCCAGCAACCGGGACTGGCGGAAAATATTATATCCGTTATCTTCTGTCGGATGGGCATAATGAATATTGTCCTCTTTCTGGTTCATATAAACCGTCGATTGTATGTCGCTGCCGGATTGGAAAAAGTCTTTAAAATGAGTGACAGATCCGCTCTCCTCACTTAATACATAAGCAGAAAGAAAATCATTTTTACTAACAACGACACTATCAATGATCTGGATGTCTTCGACCCGGTCTACCATACGCTGAGCCTTCTGAGCAGTTTGCAGGCGGGCTTCAAAAGGTTCAATATCCTGTTTTTTCTTGGTCAGGATATTGATATATTCCTGGAACATCTCAGCCGCTTCATCGAAACGATACGTTTTAAAATAGAGTTCCCCCATATAACGATAGGATTCCTGTACCTTTCTTTTAACCCCTATCTGAAGATATTTCTCTGCATTTTCCAGATCTCCTGTTTCAAAACAGCAGACGCCATACCAGTGGTTATAAGAAGCATTACTGGGAGCCTGTTTGACTAATCTCTCAAAAGTGGGTTTGGCTTCTTCGTATTGTCCTTCACTATACAATTTTTTGGCCTGGTCAAGACTTTGTGCATATATACCTTGTGTACATATCCATAAACCTATTACATACAATCCTTTTTTTATTGACAGTTTCATCCTTATTTATCAATATTATATAGATATCCAGTTTCAAAGTTAATAATATTTTTTACTTAAGCCATACAAAGGGAAGTGATATATTGCATAATTTTGCAGCTCAATCTACAGATATGGGGAAGTTAACGGAAGAAGAACAGTTGTTTAGGAAAATAGAAGAAAAAGTCAAAAAAGCAATTTTTGAATATGGGTTAATCTCAGATGGTGACCGTATAATGATTGGGTTATCAGGGGGTAAAGATTCTCTTGCTTTAGTTGAGTTGTTAGGAAGACGTTCGAAGATCTTCCGCCCCCGGTTTGAAATTGTAGTGGTTCACATTGTGATGAGTAATATTCCATACCGGTCAGACCTGGATTACCTGAAAAGCTGCGCCGATGCATATGGATTACCCTTTATCGTTCATGAAACCTCTTTCGACGCTGCCACTGATACCCGGAAATCACCCTGTTTCCTCTGTTCCTGGATGCGTAGAAAAGCCCTCTTTGATCTGGCTAAACAGCATAACTGTAATAAGATCGCTTTAGGACACCATCAGGATGACCTGTTACAAACCCTGCTGATGAATCTCATCCATCAGGGAGCATTCGGCACGATGCCACCCAAACTAAAAATGAATAAATTTGATATGGAGATCATCCGTCCCCTTTGTTTAGTGGAAGAAAAAGAGCTGATCCGTATGGCGGAATGGCGGGGCTACCGGAAACAGATCAAAAATTGTCCCTATGAGTCAGGTTCCAGCCGCTCCCGTATGAAAGAGGTGTTAGCAGCCATGGAACAGATCAATCCGAAAGCCCGGTACAGTCTGTGGGGCAGTATGAATCATATACAGGAAGATTATTTACCCCGGAAAATAGATTTTCATTCCCCGGCCGATTGATCCTTTAAAGAGCGGTTTTCTTTTCAGCTGATTATTATTGAAAATAAGCTGTTTATTTTGTAAAATTGTTTCTTTAATATAAACAGGAATTAATAATTTAAGCATGTAGAGGAAATGTTTACAGTAAAAAAAGATTTTCATTCCGTCAGGAGAAAGTCTCCCCGGCAAAAGAATGTCGGATTAGTCAGGCTTGTAACAGAACTGACCGGGCAATTACAGAGAGAGGGGCGTGACCGTACGGCACGTGCCTATAGCTCAGCGGTACGCAGTGTATTAGGATTTTTAAATGCAGAAGACCTTCCGCTGGAGCTCCTGACCGGAAAGCTACTCCGGAAATATGAAGCCTATCTCCTGCTGAAGGGGCTTAGTATGAACACCGTATCTTTTTATATGCGTAATCTGCGGGCTATTTATAATAAAGGTGTAAGGCTGGGAAAAATCAATCGGGTAGAAGAGGACTTGTTTTACCGGGTGTATACGGGTGTCTATGCGACTCCCAAACGTTCAGCCCGTGAGGAAGATATTGCTAAAGTGGTGAAATGGTTAGAGAAAGAGGAGAATAAAGAAAGTTCTCAAAAGGGATCTCCCCTTGTGTTTAGTAGTTATTATTTCCTGTTCTGCTTCTATGCACGGGGTATGTCGTACGTTGATATGGCTTACCTGAAAAAGACGGATATCCGGGAAGACCGGATCTGCTACCGTCGCCGTAAGACAGGGCAATTATTGGAAATTAAGCTGACTCCGGAGATGAAAAGGATCCTCTCTTTCTTCCGTGTATTTGTGAAAGACTCCATGTACCTGTTTCCTATCGTGTGCCGGGAAGGAGAAGAAAGGTTGCAGTATGAAAGTGGGCTCAGATTGCAAAACCGGCGTTTGAATCAGCTTTCTGCCAGGATCGGTTTAACGATGTCCCTCACTACGCATGTGGCTCGTCATACCTGGGCCACGATTGCTAAAAAAGAAAGAATTCCTATCTCAGTTATCAGTGAAAGTCTGGGACATAGGAGTGAGAAAACCACAGCTATCTATCTGGCATCATTTGACAGGCATATTCTGGACAGAGCGAACCGGAAAGTTGCTCATTCGATAAAAAAGGTGAGCTGAAAAAGATATTTATTTGGCAAAAACTCTATATTTGTATAATTACAGGTTAACTATCAATATTTCTGTCACTTCCTAAGTGACGGACAAGATGAAAAAAACTTTATAAAATCTGCTGCAAATATACCGTGTAAAAAAGAGTCACGACTTCCAAAAACCAGTATATTATTTCATAATTCACTTCTCTTTCTGATCTGAGTTGGGGTAGTTCCTAAATGTTTTTTACAAAAATCGGTCATGTGGGAAAGGGTAGCAAATCCACATTTGTCTGCAATGACGCTTAAAGGAAGGGAAGAGGAGGTAATTTCCTGATAAACGATTTCCGTTTTTCTTCTGATCATCCATCTTCCCGGAGAGATTCCAAACACATAGTTGAATTTATTTTCAAAGCTTTTCAGACTCATATGTGCTTCCTGTACCAGCTCTTTGGCTGTCTTTAACCGGGGATAGTTCTCCTCTATAAACCGGGCAAAAGAGTCTTCTCTTTTAAGGACCGGATAAAACAGACCAGCCAGTTCTCTCTTTGAATATGAATAAGTTAATAAATGAAATAACTCAAGCATTTTAATCCTTAATAGGGAATTGGTCAGTTTACATTCATTAAAAAGAACATTGAGGTGTCGGGTGTATTCCCAAAGAAGCGGGTTCATTTCTACCGGATTAAAAGAGGATGAAAAAACTCTCTTCTCTTCGATCAGCCCCGGGAAAAAACTTTTCACAGAGAGCCAGGCAGTCCGGTATCAATAATCTGAGAAAAAAGCAGCTCTGTTCGCTGATCAGGATACATGAGTCTCCCGGGGGCAGGAAAAAGACCTGTCCCAGTTGTATGATTTTCTTCTGTGTCTTCCCCCTGAAAATAGAAACAGTACCTTTTTTCAGGATCCACAACTCACCCCAAGAGGGTTCAAAAGATAAATTTTCTCCTTTATTCAGATAAACTCTCTCAACAGAGAGCTTCTCCTCGCTGAAAATCTCATTTAATAGCATAGACAAACTCCTTTTATTTGTGGTTTTAATGGATTAACTATTTTATAGACAATGGATTAGTTTTTGTTTTTGAGCCTTTGTCCGTCACTTAGGAAGTGACAGAAGGAAAGAACCGGAAGAACAAGTACATCAGGTAAGAAGAGATAAGTAACCCTTATAGAGAGAAATATATGAATATACGAAAGGCTTTGGCCCTATACATTTTGCCCTTTTTCTTCAGCCAATCTATCTGGAGTCAGGAAATCCTGTATGAATCAGAGCCCCCCCCCAGTTCGTGGGAAAAGTAAATTTACTCTCCTATGCTGCTACTACTCTGAGTATAGGAGGAGAAGTAAAAACATCTGTTCGTACCTCCATTGATCTGTCTGTCCTCTATAACCCCTGGAATTTTCAGGATAATAAAAAGATGAAACATGTCCTGATCCAACCGGAAGGAAGATATTGGTTTTGCGAGACCTTCCATGGAGGATTTGTTGGAGTGCATCTCCACTATGGTAAATATAATGTAGGGGGAATAGGGTTCACCGACTATATGAAAGAGCATCGTTTTGATGGCTGGCTGGTGGGAGGAGGTGTCTCGTATGGATATCATTGGATCCTCTCCGGTCGTTTAGCGTTGGAAGCAACGATAGGGATAGGATATACTTATCTGGACTATGGAGTCTATCCTTGTGAAAAATGTGCAGAGAAAATAAAGGATAAGTCAACCAGTTTCTTTGGTCCCAGCCGTTTAGGAGTTTCTCTTATTTATACGATCAAATGATTAAGCCCATGAATACAAAATTACAACTCTTGTTTTTACTATTTTTTCTGATGGTCTCTGCTACCGTAAGCGGACAACGTTCTCCCCATAAATTCCAGGAGGTGAAAGTAGAGGATAAAGGTGACTTTTTCTCTGTTGAATTTCGTCTTCCGTTGCATAAAAAGAGTGTGGGTAATGTGGAGAGTATCTTTCTTCTTCCCATGCTGGAAGGAGAGGGACACCGGCATGAACTCCCTTACATCCGGCTGGACGGAAAAGGACGGTGTAAAGCGATGAAACGGGTAGGAGGAAATGACCGGTATTCGAATGATCTCATAGGAGAAGCCTATATTACCCATGAGTTCCCGGCTTCCATAGGACAGGTCGTAAATTATAGGATACAGATTCCGTATGAAGAATGGATTGAACAGGCGACTTTGAGCGTTTATGAAGAAATATATGGTTGTGCGGGAAAAAGGCAGGGAGTTTTGCACACCCTGTACCGTCCTGAAACAGATCCGGCTCCGGTGGTAAGAAAAAAGAAAATAGAAGACACACGACCCCAAGTGTCTTATGTGGCTCCCCGTCCGGAACAGAAACACCGTTCGGAATCAGGAAGTGCTTATTTGGATTTTCCCCAGGGACAGTCGGTCATTCAACCCTCGTTCCGCAATAACCGTCGTGAACTACAACGAATTGAAGAAACAATCGAAAAAACAGAAAGAGACCGTAATCTGGAGATCATAGAAGTGACCATTGCCGGTTATGCCTCTCCGGAAGGTAGCTACCAGTCCAATGAGCGCCTTTCATGGGACCGGGCACAAGCGCTGAGAAATTATTTGCAACGTAACAGCAGACTCTCTTCCCGGCTTTTTGATGTTCTGCCGGGAGGGGAAGACTGGCACCTCCTGCGGGAAATGGTAGAAGAAAGTAATCTTCCTGACCAGCATCAGATTCTTTCGATCATAGATAGCCCGGATTCTTATGACCGGAAAGAGGCCAGGCTCCGGGGAACAGGAAGTTACGAGATCCTTTTATCAGATTTTTACCCGGCACTCCGGCGGGTAGATTACCGGATAGAATACCGGGTCAGAGATTTTAATGTAACGGAATCGCGTGATATGCTGGCCAGGAATCCGGATCACCTGAGCCCCTATGAACTCTATGAAGTGGCTGGCCATTATGAAAAAGAATCAGATAAATGGAATGAAATTATCGAACTAACCGTGAAACTACATCCTGGGGATGAAGTAGCTAATATCAATGCCGCCGGCGTCCTTCTCAACCGGGGTGATCTGGTCGCGGCAAAGATCTGCTTAGACAAAGTGAGTGAACTTCCCGGAGCATGGAATAATCTCGGAGTTTACTATCTCTATAAAGGAGATCTGCAAAAAGCAACAGAGTATTTTACCAAGGCGATGGTTGCCGGCGTTCCGGAAGCCACCTGGAATATGGACATCCGCCGCCAGATGGAACTTTATAGGATGGATAATTGAAAATTTAAAAACAGATTTCTCAACCACTCTACATTTAACCCATTATATAAAATTGTGTATAAAAAAGTTTTCCCGGAGGGGAAGACAGATTACTAACTAATTATTAATTAAAATTTAAATCATTTATGGAAATGAAAAAAAGTCTTTACAGCTTTTCTGGCTTTATCCGTGGGACTGGCCAGTTGTAACAAGTCGGATGACCTGGTAGGAAACGGACCAGAGGAGACCGGTAGCAAAGTGGTGGCACTGGGAATATCTAACCAGACGCTCACAAAAGCCCTGACAGATGCGATCCAGGCTGATCATAAGGTGAAATTTGATGGTGGTTACATTGTCTTTACAGACCAGGGTGACCGTATAACGAATGTCTTTAACCTGATTAATGATGACACGGCAGTTACTCCGTCTACAGGTACAGACAAAGATAATCCGCTGTCAAACGGGGATGATATCATCATTGAATTGCTTGAGTACAAAGACCCGGTGACTACCAAACAGGTAAACTATTTCTTTGAAGTCAATAGTGATGCCCGGTATGTACATGTGTTCGGTAATACGGATTACCACGACCTGGTGTTCACCTCTTCTTCCAATGGGGTGATCGACACTTATCTGAGCAATTTCGCAGTAGGAGCAAAAGATCTGTATTCAGGTGGGAATGTAGCACATGTTCCTTTGTATGGAGTAGGTACGATCCAGGAATATGCGGATGGTCCAGGCAATTTCAGTGATAATTTCTCCGGTGAGGTGGATAAGATCGCTCAGGTGAAGATCTCTCCGATTGCTTCCCGTCTGGAATTAGCTAAGATGACTGCTGATGCCACTAAATTGAGTTATACGGATACAAATACCGGTACCACTTATACACTGGATAGCTATGAACTGGAAGCGATTTTCCTCAACTATTTCCATAAAGGTATGGCTTATAACGGAAAAATTGTCAGCAGTACGGGTTTTGTAGCATTCAACTCTCTGGATGACTTCAAGGAAGATGGTAGTTCAACGGATCCATGGTACAACTTTACCAACCGGAATATTTTCCATGATTACAATGCAAACACAGGTATTGCCACTACTACCGGTATGGTGACTGTTCCCTATGATAGCAAAGAAGTGTGGGCTTATAACATGTTTCAGGCCAGTGCCCAGGGTAGTCAGGAACCTCAGGAAGCTCTTCCTCACCTGGTGTTGAAATTGAAACCTACCATTACTAAAAACCCGGTTGCCGGTCCTGACTTCCCAGGGATGGATAGTGATGGTTATTCCTATATCACTGTTCGCCGTTATATGGAGAAGCTAACGGATAATGTGGTTTCTGCTTTTGAAGGTGGATACGTGTACTACATTGAAGATCTCCTGTTTGGTATCGAAAACCTGAAAGAAGTACCTGAATGGAGAGAACCGATGACTGTGGAAGTAATGTTCAAGATCATGAACTGGGATACCAAAGAGGTATATGCTGATTTAGACTAAATTTTTTGAGTAGATGGTAGTTGGTTGATAGTAATGAGTAGAAGAATAACTACCGGCTATCGGGGGGAAAAACATTTTTTTCTAAGCCAACTACCAGCTACTAACTATCAACGACTATCAGAAAACAATGAAAAAACAAACTGTCTTATCCCTGCTATCCCTTTGTTTGTTGCTTATGGGCTGCCTGAGGGAAGATATGAGTGGTTGTGAAACAATAGAAGGAGAAGGCTTAGTGATCCATTTTGCTTATACTAATGAGAAAGGAGTGGATGAATTTGCCTCCCGTGTGGACCAGGTAGACCTGTACGTCTTTGATGAAGGAGGATATTATCTTTCCAATCATAGTTATAACGCACGTAAACTCTCTGAATTCCAGGGATCAGATAATTTAAACCTGGAGCCTGGAACTTATCATATCATCTGTTGGGGAAATGTA
Source organism: Tannerellaceae bacterium (assembly GCA_021201865.1). Classification (GTDB taxonomy): domain Bacteria; phylum Bacteroidota; class Bacteroidia; order Bacteroidales; family Tannerellaceae; genus UBA4116. Next base: position 14,942 of record JAJQEE010000162.1, read on the forward strand.
TATGGAAATGATATACTACCTCAACTGACAGAAGATATGATGGTCCATTCAGCCAGGATCTCCTATACGGAAACAGCGGTAGGAGGCGACAGTTTGTATTATGCTCCCCGCAAAACATCCACCTCACTGAATGATTTCCCTTTGTATGAAATAACTGTACCGGAAAAAGGTAAAGAAGAGGTTACATTAGAGTTTATGACCACTTATTATGCATTGAATGTTTATGTGAAAGGACTCAAAGATTACATCGGAAGTTACAACCAGAACCCCTATATTGAGGTGAAGGGACTTCCTGAAAGCTATGATTTTCATTTGAGACTGGGAGAATATAACCGTAATTTCACCCGGATCAGCCAGACTGTAACCGTAGAAGGACAAAATTATGCTCATAGCTCCTTCCTTACCCGGTACATAGAAAGGGAAAACCCCGTGGAGATCTGTGTGATCCGGTCCACTACCCAGGAGGTTGTCCATTCAGTCAACCTGCAGGAGATCCTGCAAGCCAGCAATTATGTCCTGAAAATAGGCGTCTATGCTGACATCAACGTCTATATCGAATTCCTGCCTGACGGAAGCGTAGAAGTATCATTAAAGATCACCGGTTGGAACAACACCGGCGTATCCCCCGGTATATAATATCCTGTTGGAATACACTTCATCATAACCCAGAGTAAGATTATTCCGGGCCATAATTCCGACGATTAAAAACACTCACATATGAACTCATCAGACTATATATACAAAAGATCCATCATTACCCTGTTCCTGACCCTATTCCTGGCCAGTTGTACAATAGATACCGACCGTTTCAGTCCGGACAAAGAAGAGGGAGAAGAGATCGCCTTCACCCTCCGGATGCCCGTACAAAGTGCCGGTACCCGCGCTATGAGTGATGAAGATGAGAACCGGGTGACCCAGGTGGATATCCTGGTCTTCCGCCCGGTGGATAACCAGTTCGTAGAAGTTGTCTCTACCGATAAAATTGAAGATGATGAAAATGAGATCAACCTCAAAACCTTTTATGTGCGTCTGAGAGGAGAGACTACACTTAACCTTGTCATACTGGGTAACAGTCAGGATATCTTACGTGCGGCTTTTCCCGATGATGAAGATATGAAAGGATTAACCAAAGATGAAATACTGTCTGAATTAGTTTTATCTTATGAAGGACCATGGGTAGATCCACAGGGCAAAGCTATCCGTCCTTTCCCTATGTGGGGATTCCGGGATAACGCCAATGTAAAAGACGATGACTTCACCGGAGAAGAAAATGCCATCCGGATGACCCGGATGGTCGTACGGATTGATGTCCATGTCAGTGATGCTGCACAGGATGAATTTAAACTAAATGAAGTATATCTCTATAATAGTTACCTGAGCGGAAAACTGGTTCATTCGATGGGCAGTGGCTGGGATGTGACCGAACATAAAGCGACTGAACCCGATATTCCGGTAACAGCGACCAGTAAGTGGAGAGTCGATTATATAGATAGTCCTTCCCCGGTTACGACCCCAGGTATCTCTTCCGAAAAAGTGATCTATACACTGGAAGCTCCGAAAGGGGATGAGAATGCTCTTCTGGAAACTACGGCACTGGTCGTAGGCGGTATCTATGAGAGTGAGCAGTATTACTACCGGGTTGATTTTGCAGCTACCAATAAAGAAAATAAAATAGACTTTATCCCGTTGGTTAGAAATCACAATTACGAGATCCATATCCAGGAAGTGAAAGGCAAAGGCTATCTGACCCCGGACGACGCTTTCCGTAAAGGGATGACCAATATGGAACTGGATATCCTGGCCTGGAATGAAGCGGGAATGGGTGATATCACTTTCGGGGCACAGTATCAGTTGACTGTCAACACAGATTCCTTCTTCTTCTATAGTAATGGCCGGGAACAGATCCTGAAAGTTTACACGGATCATCCTGACGGATGGGTAGTAGTCAAAGAAAATGAAAGCGATCTCCCCTGGTTAAAAATTGATCCTTTGTATGGAGATCCGGAAGAATCTGTAGAGATTAAACTCTCTGCTGAAGAATTAGCTGCGCCGTTGACAGACCGTTTCGGGTTCTTCTATATCCAGGCCGGAAACCTCAGGAAAAAGATCAAAGTCTATCAATCTCTCGAAGCGGAACTCTATCTTGAAGTAGAACCTACTCTTCTGATCTTCCGTAAAAGTGCAGTAGTGCCCCAAACAGTAACGGTGACAGTGGATCCGGCAGACCGTCCGGTCTATTTATCCTGGGCCGGAACAGATCAGTTGCAATGGCGGTCCGGAGGTTGGCCTGTAACAGGACAAACGGGACAAACGATCTATTCTTTCCATCCCGAATCAAACACAACCCGGAATCTGCATACAGGTACGATTACCTTTAATGTTTCAGACGATACCGGCAAATCAACTTCCCGGATAGTGACTGTTGTCCATTTGCCTACTGACACCCGTTTTGATGTGGAATACCAGTATGATCCATATCCGGCTGCCGGGGGAGATCCGCTTTGGATCCTGACTTCAGCGGAAGAAGAATGGCAAATCACGCGGGAAAATATCACTTTAGAAGGAGTGATGACTGATCAGTTGGTTCCGGAAAACTATGATTTGCATCCGGCAGAGAACTATAAATATTATAATTTTAAATTGGAACGGAATCCTACATTTGCAGAGCGGATCGTGAATTTGAGAGTCACTTCTCCTGAACCTACTTTTGCTCCCGTAGATGTGCCTATCGTACAGGATTATGTGAGACCCAGTCTGAAAATAACAAACATGAATTATCTGGATGTTGATATTTCCCATGAGACACCGGATCCCGTAGATATTATTTTTACAGTGAATACGGATTGGAAGTATGTGACTCAGGGTAATCACCCGGAATCTTTCTTTACAGTTATTCCGGCTGATACGGATCAACCGGGAGGAGGTCCTTTCGATCCGCAGGAGGTGACTGTTACATTTACTCCTAAAACATTTTATCAGGAGGTAGGAACTCCTTCCGGTGGAACCCGCTTTATGGGAACAACCACCTTTACAACTACAAATCATCTACTTGCCACCCCTTCCACGCAGGTAGTAGATTTTATGCAGGCAGTACCCTTTTTTATAGATCGTTCTACATTTAAAGTCAGGGAAACGGACTCTTCTAATGGAAAGGTCTTTAGTGAGGGTGAACTTTTTCCTGCGAGCGGAGCAACTGTCTACGTAGAGTTAGGGACTAATTCCCGTTGGGGCATCAGAGCACTTCGTACAGGAGAGAGTGGGGGAGATACCAGAACTTTTACTACTTTCTATCCATGGGATATTCACAGATATTCACTGACCATTTCGGAAAATCCCAGTTTCTTTCAAAAAGATCTCAGTTTTACTTTGTATAATTATCAGGAAACAAGAAACGGAGTCTTACATATTGGACAAACAGATGCAACTCCTTTACTGGTTTTAAAGCAGGATCATTCCTATTGGGCTCAGATTGTTTCCGAACCGGCGTTACCTTTCACCAGTTCAGAACATGAATATGTATTTACGATTCCACATACCGGAGGATCTTATGAGTTTAAATTAGAAGGTTATTTTCCCGGAGGTAATATTAATACAGGAATTGGTAAACCAACCGTCCTTCTGATTAATCCTTATACCGGAGATTGGCCGGCCGAAGGGAAGGCTCCGGATCAAAATGGAGGTATATCCGGAACATGGATTATCTATGAAGATTTTTTTTAATCCGGGAGATTATCAAACCGTCGCTACTGTAAATGTCTCTCAGACGGATACGGAAAGAGTATTAAGAAAAATAGCTTTGGGCGTTACTGACAAGCTTTTAATGAATCCAATCGAATGGGTCATTATTACGATAAAACAGGAAGCAGCGCCTAATTAGCATAGATTTCCATTGTTCTTTTTAGCCATTGTTCTTTTTTTCTTATGGAATTGCCGGTTACTAAAAAATAACCTGTTTGCTTTGCAGAATTGTTTTATTAGTGAGTTAGGAACAATGATATTAATTAAAAAATGTAAGAAAAATGTTTACAGTGAAAAGAGAGGTCCGGCCCTATGGGCGGAAATATCTCCGGAAGAAGGAGATCGGCCTGGTTGGACTGACTGAAGAATTGGTCAGTCAGCTACAAAGAGATGGGCGATACCGGACGGCACGTGCCTATGGTTCAGTGTTGCGGAGTGTGCTGGGTTTTTTTAATGAAGAGGATCTTCCCATGAGGCTTCTTTCCGGGGAATTTCTCCGGAGATACGAAGAATATATGCTTTTGAAGGGACTTAGGATGAATACAGTGTCTTTTTATATGCGTAACCTGCGTGCCATTTATAATAAAGGGGTACAATTGGGAAAAGTGAATCCGGTTTCAGAAAACCTCTTTGCTAAGGTGTATACAGGAATTCATATAACTCCCAAACGCTCAGCCCGGGAAGAAGATATTGCAAAGGTGGTGGGATGGCTGGCAAACCAGGCTGAGAACCCGATTTTACCGGAAGCCCGTCCGCTTATCTTCAGTAGTTATTATTTTCTCTTTTGTTTTTACGCGAGGGGAATGTCCTATGTGGATATGGCTTATTTAAAGAAAACCGATATCCGGGAAGGCCGGATCTGTTACCGGCGTCGCAAAACCGGGCAACTACTGGAACTGAAACTAACTCCGGAGATTAAAAGTATCCTGTCCTTCTTTAATAAATATGTCCGGGATTCGATTTATCTCTTTCCGGTTGTCTGCCGGGACGGAAGGGAACAGTTGCCATATGAAAGTGGATTGAGACTGCAAAATCAGCGCCTGAAAAAACTTTCGGAGAAGATCGGATTGTCCACGTCATTGACTACGCATGTCGCCCGTCATACCTGGGCCACAATTGCCAAAAAAGAAAACATCCCTATCTCAGTCATCAGTGAAAGTCTGGGACATAGAAGCGAAAAAACCACTTCTATCTATCTGGGTTCTTTTGACAGGCAGGTCCTGGACCGGGCAAATCGTAAAGTCGCTTATTCGATAAAAAAGTAGGCTGAAAAAAGCATTCATTTGACAAAAACTCTATATTTGTATTATTCCAGGTTAACTATCAATCATTCTGTCACTTCTTAAGTGACGGAAAGCAAAGAAAAAGTTCACAAAATCTGCTGCAAATATACCGTGTAAAAAGAGTCACTACTTCCGAAAACCAGTATATTATTTCATAATTCACTTCTTTTTCTAATCTGACTCGGGGTGATTCCTAAATGTTTTTTACAAAAATCGGTCATGTGGGAAAGAGTAGCAAACCCGCATTTATCCGCAACAACACTTAAAGGCAGCGAAGAGGAGGAAATCTCCTGATACACGAGCGCTGTTTTTCTTTTGATCATCCATCTGCCGGGTGAAATCCCGAACACCCGGTTAAATTTATTTTCAAAACTTTTCAGGCTCATATGTGCTTCCCTTGCCAGTTCTTTGGCAGTCTTAAGCCGGGGATAATTGTCTTCAATGAACCGGACAAAATACTCTTCTCTTTTCAGTACCGGATAAAAAAGACCTGCAAGCTCCTTCTTTGTGTATGAGTGACTTAGGAGATGGAATAATTCAAGTATTTTCATTCTTAGCAACGAGGGTGGAAGCCGGCATTCATTAAATAAAGCATGTAAGTGCCGGGCATATTCCCAGAGAAGCGGATTCATTTCAACCGGATTGAAAGAGGATATAAAAGATTTCTTTTCTTCAATCAAACCAGGGAAAAAAACTTTTCACAGAGCGCCAGGCAATCAGGGATGAAAAGCCGGAAACAATAGCAGGTCTGTTCGCTGATAAGAATGCATGACTCTCCCCGGGACAGGAAAAATACCTGTCCGAATTGTATAACTTTCTTCTGGGTCTTTCCCCTGAAGAGAGAAAGGGATCCTTTTTTCAATATCCAAAGTTCATACAGGGAAGGTTCAAAAGAAAAATTCTCCCCTTTATTCAGATAAAACCTCTCTAAAGAGAGCTTCTCTTCGCTGAAAACATCATGTAAAAGCATTTAACAAACTCTTTTTTAGTTATAGTTGCTGGTTAACTATTTTATGTACAGTGGATTAGTCTCTTTTTTTCTTTGCTTTCCGTCACTTAAGAAGTGACAGAAGGAAAAATAAGTTTAGGAGTTCAGGAGAGAAGATAAAGTAACCCTTACATAGAATAAGTATATATGAACATACGAAAGTCCTTAGTCCTGTACGTCTTTGCCCTTTTTTTAATCACTTGATGTGGAGCCAGGAAGTTCTCTATGAATCAGGATCTCCCCAATTCGGTGGAAAGGTAAATATTTTATCCTATGCCTCTACCACATTAAGTGTGGGTGGGGAAATGAAATTATCAGACCGTACATCCATCGATCTGTCCCTTCTCTATAACCCATGGAGTTTCAAAGACAATAACAAGATGAAACACATACTCGTCCAACCTGAATTCCGCTATTGGTTGTGCGAAACCTTCCATGGCGCCTTCGCCGGGGGACATTTCCATTATGGTAAATATAATGTAGGCGGGATCGGGTTGAGTGACTATATGAAAGAACATCGTTTTGAAGGATGGCTGGTTGGAGGAGGAGTCTCCTACGGTTACCACTGGATCCTGTCCGGACGGCTGTCACTGGAAGCCACCCTTGGAGTCGGTTACACCTATCTCGACTACGGAGTCTATCCCTGCGAGAAATGTGCGGAAAAGATCAAAGATAAGACTACCGGTTTCTTCGGACCTACCCGCTTGGGAGTCTCCCTTATTTACACGATTAAATAATGAATTCCATGAATACAAAATTACAACTCCTGTTTTTCCTTTTCTCCCTGCTGGTTTCCACCACAGGAAACGGCCAGCGTTCCCCTCACATATTCCATGATGTGAAAGTAGAGGACCGGGGTGAAACCTATGCGGTAGAGTTCCGTTTACCTCTGCATAAAAAGAGTGTCGGTAGTGTGGAAAGTATCTTCCTGTTACCTGTACTGGAAGGTGATGGCCACCGCCGGGAACTACCCTATATCCGCCTCGACGGTAAAGGAAGGTGCAAAGCCATGAAACGGGTAGGAGGAAATGAAGGGTATGGGAATGATCCTATAACTGAAGCATATATAACACATGAGTTCCCGGCTTCCATAGGACAGACAGTAAACTACCGGATGGAAGTCCCCTTTGAAGAATGGATGGAGCAGGCCAGCCTCGTCATCCATGAAGAGACCTACGGCTGTGCCGGTAAACGAAAGGGAATGCTCCACACCCTCTACCGTCCCCGGCCAGAAGCAGCTCCGGTTACGCGGAAAAAGCAGATAGAAGATATCCTGCCTCAGGTATCGTACGTAGCACCCCGTTTAGAGCAGAAACATCGCTCCGAAAGTGGAAGTGCCTACTTAGATTTCCCTCAGGGGGCAATCCGTGATTCAGCCGGCATTCCGAAATAACCGCCGGGAACTGCAACGGATCGAAGAAACCATAGAAAAGACACGGCAGGACCGTAACCTGGAGATCATAGGTGTAACCATAGCCGGATATGCCTCACCCGAAGGCAGCTATAAGTCTAATGAACGGCTTTCCTGGGAGCGTGCACAGGCATCAAGAAACTACCTGCAAAGGAACAGTGGATTGTCGTCCCGGCTGTTTGATGTTCTACCCGGAGGAGAAGACTGGCAGATGTTGCGTGAACTGGTAGAAGACAGCCATCTGCCGGACAGTCACCAAATCCTTTCCATCATAGACAGCCGTGACAATTACGACCGGAAAGAAGCGAGACTAAAAGGAACAGACAGCTACGAAATCCTGCTCACAGACTTTTATCCTGCCCTACGGAGAGTAGACTACCGGATCGAGTATCGTGTACGGGACTTCAACGTATCGGAGTCACACGACATGCTGACCCGTAACCCGGATCATCTGAGCCCTTACGAACTCTATGAAGTCGCAGGACGCTACGAAAAAGAATCCGATAAATGGAACGAGATCATCGAACTCACCGTGAAGCTCCACCCCGGTGATGAAGTTGCCAACATCAACGCTGCCGGAGTCCTGTTGAACCGTGGTGACCTGGTAGCTGCAAAGATCTGTCTGGATAAAGTCAGCGACCTGCCCGGAGCCTGGAATAACCTGGGCGTTTACCACCTCTATAAAGGTGACCTGCAGAAAGCAACCGAATATTTCACCAAAGCCATGGTTGCGGGCGTACCGGAAGCCGCCTGGAACATGGACATCCGCCGGCAAATGGAACTCTATATTGAAAAATGATCTGTAACTGGGCACTCCGTGATGCCCGTAACGCATCCCCGGCCTCTCTCGAGAGGGAAGAAATCGTGTCTCTGCATTTAACCCATCATATAAAACTGTGTATTAATTAAGTTCTCTGGAGAGTAGAGAACAAATTACTAACTAATTATTAATTAAAATTTAAATCAAGTATGGAAATGAAAAAAGTTTTTACAGCTTTTCTTGCCCTGAGCGTCGGTTTGGTGAGTTGTAACAAATCAGACGATCTCATCGGAGGAGGTTCTGACAGTGGAGAAACGAAAGTTGTAGCCCTGAGTGTGTCCAACCAAACCATCACCAAAGCGATGGCAGATGGCATAGAAGCCGATCATGAAGTAGGCTTCGAAGGTGAATACATTGTGTTTACAGATGCAGGTGACCGCATTACCGATGTATTCTATCTGACCAATGATAACACCGATCCGGGTATCGCTACTCCGGCAGATACATTGGATAAAACAGATGCTACGCTGAACGCCATCCTGATTGAAGATCTGGAAGATAACTATTTCTTCCGGGTGAATGGAGACGCGGCCCATGTGCATGTATTCGGTAACACAAAGACCCATAGCCTGGTATTCACACCCACAGCGAACGGTCCGATTGATACCTATCTGAACAACTTTGCTGTAACAGCCAAAGGGTTGGCAGACGCAAAGGGAACCGTTACCAACGTGCCTTTGTATGGGGTAGGAACCATCCAGAATTATTCCGACGGACCGGGTAGCTTCAGCGACCAGTTCTCCGGAGAAGTAGAAAAGATTGCGCAGGTGGTAATCAAACCCATTGCTTCCCGTCTGGAACTGGCTAAAATGACAGCTGTTCCTTACGTAGATGGTAGTGATACTTACACCATCACCAAGTATGATCTGGATGCGATCTTCCTGAATTACTTCCACACCGGAATGGCTTACAATGGAAAGCAAATTAGCAGTACCGGATTCCTGGCCTTCAACTCGATGGATGATTTTGAAGAAGATGGCAGTTCAACAAACCCATGGTATAGCTTCGGAAACAGAAATCTGTTCCATGACTATAGCAACATTGCAAACTATACCCATCCTTCAACCATTCCTAATTATACCGCTTCTCCAGGAGCAACAGCCGTATGGGCCTACAATATGTTCCAGGCACAAACTCCGGCCGGTAAAGAACCACAGGATGCCCTTCCACACATCGTGTTGAAGTTCAAGAATGTGGAAGTGAGTAAAAACGGTACTCCGGTAAGCGATTTCGATCAGGAATACTACTACATCACTGTTCGCCGCTATATGGAAAAAGGAACTACCAATTATGTATCTGCATTTGATGGTGGATATGTTTACCATATCGATGACCTTGAGTTCAGCTCTGAAAACCTGAAAGAAGTACCCGAGTGGAGAGAACCGATCGTAGCCGAAGTCATGTTCAAAGTTATGAAATGGCAGGTTCAATCCGTAGAGGTTGATCTGGATTAATTTTTCAAGTAGTCAAAGGAGGCAGAGAAGTGAAAGCGGTTAAGTAGTCCGAAGATCTGGCTGACTGATTCACTTCTGAGGAGCGAAGTGACGACTGCCTCCTTTGAATTTCTTTACTTATTCAATTACTGAGAAAAACAAACCGTTTAAAGAAAAACAGATATGAAAATGGTAAGGTTACTCACAGGAATCATATTTCTGTCTGTGATGGGCAGCTGTCTGGAAGAAGATATGAGTGGCTGTGACGCAGGAAATGGAGAAGGATTACTGATTCATTTTGCCTACACGAATGAGAAAGGGATCGATGAATTCTCCTCCCGGATCGATAAGGTGGATCTTTTCGTTTTTGATGAAGGAGGATATTACCTTTCCAATCACAGTTATAATGCCCGTAAACTTACTGAATTCCAGGGAGCGGATAATTTGAACCTGGAACCTGGAACTTATCATATCATCTGCTGGGGGAATGTATATGGAAATGATATTCTTCCCGAGCTTAGTGAAGGAATGATGCCTCATATCGCGAAGATTACCTACACAGAAACTGCCCAGGGAGGAGATAGCCTCTATTATGCACCCCGTAAGAACACCACCACAATGAATGACCTGCCCCTTTATCAGGTAACCGTGCCGGAGAAAGGGAAAGAGGAGGTAACCCTGGATTTTATGACTGCCTATTACGGCCTGAATGTCTATGTAAAAGGGTTAAGAGATTATATAGGCAGCTACAATCAAAACCCCTATATTGAAGTAACCGGACTACCGGAAAACTACGATTTTCATCTGAGGCTGGGGGAGTATACCCAATCCTTTAGCCGGATTACCCAGAGTATAAATATTGACGGACAGAATTATGCCCATAGTGCTTTTCTGACCCGTTACATAGAAGAAGAGAATCCTGTCCGTATCCATGTGATCCGGTCGACAACCCAGGAGATCGCCCACACAGTCAACCTGCAGGAGATCCTCCGGGCAAACAATTATTACCTGAAGATCGGTGAATACGCAGACATCAATGTCTATATCGAATTCCTTTCCGACGGTAGCGTAGAAGTATCCCTGAAGATCACCGGCTGGAACAATACCGGTGTCTCCCCCGGATATTGAACCAATTGAAAATTGAAAATGAAATGGGATTCATTCTTCCCTGTCCATGATCAACCGGACATTTATTTTCAATTATCCATTTTCAATTTAAATAATTATGAAACACAAACACCTACTATACATACTACTAATTTTGCTGCTGGCCGTTCGTTGCACAGTAGACACCGAACGTCTCGTCGATCCCGGCGGGAACGAAGGAGAGAGAGTCACCTTCACCCTGCGAATGCCGGTCCAGAACACTGCTACCCGTGCGATGACAAATGAAGACGAGAACCGGGTCGGGCAGGTGGATGTACTTATCTTCCGGCCTGTGGACAACCAGTTTGTAGAAGTAGTATCCACAGACGATATAGAAACGGATGAAGACGAGGAAAACCTGAAACAATTCACAGTCCGTGTCCGTGTGAGAGGAGAAACTACAATTAATCTTGTAGTCCTTGGAAACGGAAGGGATATCCTCAGGGAGGCTTTTCCCGATGATGAAGATATGAAAGGACTCACCAAAGATGAAGTGCTTTCACAGCTCAAACTGACCTATCAGGGATCCTGGGTGGATGCCCAGGGAAAAGCGATCCGGAACTTCCCCATGTGGGGATTCCGCGATGATTTCGTTGTCAGTGAGGATGAACTCACGGGAGAACATGCCATATGGATGACCCGGATGGTGGTCCGGGTCGATATCCATGTCTCGGAAGATGCACAGGATGACTTCAAACTAAACGAAGTCTATGTCTACAACAGCTATATCCAGGGAAATCTCCCTCACTCCATGACCACTGGTTGGGATGCCACCGAACATAAAGCGACTGCTCCAGACATTCCCCAAACGGCTACTTCTATCTGGCGGGTAGACTATATAGACAGTCCATCACCTATGACCACCCCCGGTATCTCTTCCGAACGGGTAGTCTACACCCTCGAAGCTCCGGCAGGAGATGAGAATGCGCTGTTAGAAACGACAGCCCTGGTGGTGGGAGGGATCTACGAAAGTGAACAGTACTACTACCGGATAGACTTTGTCGCTAAAAATCAACAAGGAGTCAATACGTTCATCCCGCTGGTGCGGAATCATAATTACGAGATCCATATCCAGGAAGTAAAAGGCAAAGGCTATCTGACCCCGGATGAAGCGTTCCGCAAAGGAATGACCAATATGGAGCTGGATATCCTGGCCTGGAATGAAGCGGGAATGGGAGATATTACCTTTGGAGCTCAGTACCAGTTGACGGTTAACACCGACTCTTTCTTTTTCTACAGCAACGGACGGGAACAGATCCTGAAAGTCTACACCGACCATCCTGACGGATGGGTGGTCGTAAAGGAACACGAAAGTGACCTGCCGTGGTTAAAAATCACCCCTTTGCTGGGGGATCCCGGTGAATCCGTGGAGGTCAAACTCTCCGCTGAAGAACTAACCGCGCCCTTAACAGACCGTTCCGGTCATTTCTATGTCCAGGCCGGACATCTGAAAAAGAAGATTAGAGTCAGCCAATCCCTTGAAGCGGAACTTTATCTTGAAGTGGAACCGAATCTGCTTATTTTCCGTAGAAGTGCCGTTTCTCCGGAAACCATCACGGTAACTGTGGACCCCGATACCCGCCCGGTCTATCTGTCCTGGACAGGTACTGACCAATTCAAATGGCGGACAGACGGATGGCCCGCCACCGGACAAACGGGAGTGACGGAGTATGTTTTTCATCCTGAACCCAACAACAGCCGCAATTTATTGACCGGAACGATCACCTTTTCGGTTTCCGATGAGACCGGCAAGACCACCAGTCGTACCGTAACCGTCATTCATCTGCCAACCGATACCCGTTTTGATGTGGAATACCAATATGATCTGTATCCGGCTATTGGTGGAGATCCGCTTTGGATGCTCACATCCGCAGAATCCGAATGGCAGATCACACAGAACAATATTACCTTAGGAGGATTAGTTACAGACCATCTGGTTCCGGAGAATTATGATCTTCGCCCCGCGGAAAACTTTAAATATTATAACTTTAAACTGGAACCCAATCCACTGTTTGAAGAAAGGACGTTCAATTTGCATGTGACCTCCCCGGATCCGGCATTTGCTCCGGTGGATGTTCCCCTTGTACAGGATTACACGCGTCCGCTATTGAAAATAAACAGTCCTGAGGATCTGAATATTCGTTTCACCCATGAATCGGATCTTCCACCGGTGGAGGTTGTTTTTGATGTCAATACGAACTGGAAATATACCGCTACCGGTAATTATGGTACCTACATTCAATCCTCAGTTCCTGCAAATACAGAGCAAACAGGAGGTACGATCCATAATCCGCAGGAAATGAAAGTGATTTTTACTCCTACTATTTTTAAACCGGAACCGGGCACTCCGGAAGGAGGGTCTGAGTGGAAAGGAGCAGCTACCTTTACCACGACTAACCATGCACCTGCTACCGAATCGACGGCAACGCTTAATTTCTCACAGGTTGTCCCTCACTTCTTTGATCGTTCCAAACTCATACCCCGGCGGACGAACTCTCCTTCCGGAGAAGTTTTTCAGGATGGTGACAAACTTCCTGGTGATCTCGGTTCGACTACTATCTATTTGGAAACAGCGACTAACACCCATTGGTCAGTAGAAGCAAGGCATGCCGGAAGAAGTAATGAGTATTTCACCTATACCCATGAATTCTGGAATCATATTCGGGTTCCCTTTATGTTTACTACCACAAAGAATGAAAGTTTCTATGAGAAAGAGATTACACTGTATCTGGTGAGTTACAGAGAAACGATCGATGGAGTCACGGTGACCCATCCGGCGGAGAAAGATCCTTTTCTTACGCTTTATCAGGATCCTTATTATTACGTGGATTTTATTTTAGATCCTGCGTTTGAAGATCCGGACTTCATCGTTCCTTATACAGGAGGTTCCTATGAATTTAAAATGGAGGGATGTTTTCCTGCTACGGATCATAATTCTTTCCTTCGTACACCGGCCGTTGCTTTTGTCAATTCATATAACATGTCTGTCAGCTATCCCCTTCCAACAAATAGTGTTTCCGGAGAATGGTTTTTTAATAAAGGAGTTAATCCCGGAGAGTCTATTTCATTCCCTGTAACTATCGGGCAGAACTGGGGGAATGCTCCCAGAGAATATTTTCTCGCCTATAAGTTCGGGGATAATATTCTCCTTGAAAGGAAAGAATGGACCTATATCTTTATCCGGCAGGAAGGACGACCTGCGGACTAAAAGGTTTATATCATGCACCGGGGATCGGAAGATCCCCGGTGATCCAATAGTCAGAATTTATTTTTACCTGCATAAAAGATGTAATTTGAATTTTAACAAATCTCTTCTAACAGTTATTTTACATTTTACTATTCACCATTCACTTTGTCTATTCACTTTATCTGGAAAAAAGTTGTCTGTCAGGGGACTAAATTCCCCTCAAAAGCTACTCTCTACCCAGATCTTTTCACCCTCGTAGAGGGAAATTTTCCGTTATATGTAAGGAAACTCCCGGAGAAAAGCAGGCAGCTTATGAGGGAAGTAACCTGTTAGTATTGCTTTGGTACCTAACCATAAGGTTAAGGTTCAGGACTCATAACCTTATGAGTCCTGAACCTTAACCTTATGGTACCTGTATCATAACCTACTATGATAGCAAGCCGGGAATAATATCCGGTGTAATTCCTCCTACTTACTGCAAGGAAAACCTGTAAAGTCCGTGTTCCCGCCTGTGCCGGGAACAAGAGCGTTGTTTATTTAACTGAATGACTAACAAATATTAATCACATGGTAAAATCGAATAGGAGAAAATTAAAGTGAATAGTAAAATGCAAAAAAAGTATTAGTGGAGTTGGTGGTGGGTATAAGCTAAGATCTCTTTTTCCTGGTCCGGATGGAACCAGGTGATCTCCGGATCACGCTTAAACCAGGTCATTTGTTTACGGGCATATACCCGGGAATTGCGTTTGATCTTTTCGATGGCGAAATCGAGGGTCCAGTTTCCGTCGAAGTATTGGAATAGTTCTTTATAGCCTACTGTGTTTAAGGAGTTCAGATGGCGGAAGGGATAGACTTTACGGGCCTCTTCCAGTAGACCCTCTTTCATCATCTGGTCCACCCGGAGATTGATTCGGTTGCACAACTCTTCCCGTTCACGGGTCAGACCGATATGGATTATATGGAAAGGCCGTTCTTTACGAATATGGGTTCGGAAAGAGGAGTAGGGTTTGCCTGTCATCCGGCAGATTTCCACGGCATGGATCACCCGTTTGTAGTTCATCCGGTCTACTTCTTCATAATGGACCGGATCCGCCTTTCTCAGTTCTTCCAGGATAGGAGCGAGGCCTTCCTCTTCAAATTGTTTGTAGAGAGCCTTTCGTATCTCGGGAGTGACAGTGGGAATTTCATCAATGCCTTTGGTGACGGCATCTATATACATCATGGATCCTCCGGTCATAACGACATGCGGAGTCGTTTGATGTAGGCTACTTAAAAGGGAAATAACATCTTCTTCAAACTGGCTGGCACTGTAGTAGTCCGTTAGTTGAAGCGTACCCACCAAATAGTGTTTTACCCGGGCCAACTGCTCCGGAGTAGGAGCAGCCGTTCCGATGGGCAGGTCTTTGTAGAGCTGACGGGAGTCGGAGGAGATAATAGGAGAATGGAAATGTTCTGCTATCCGTAAACTTAATTCCGTTTTTCCTACTCCCGTTGGGCCTGATAAGATAATCAGTGAATTAGAAACGTTCCTCATCGAAAGGATTTTCCATACCTTCGCTCAATCCTTCGAAACCTTCTTTGTCCAGTTCATCCGGATCGTATTCAGAATCTCC
Organism: Tannerellaceae bacterium; assembly: GCA_021201865.1. Lineage (GTDB taxonomy): Bacteria > Bacteroidota > Bacteroidia > Bacteroidales > Tannerellaceae > UBA4116. The sequence continues at coordinate 30,561 of JAJQEE010000162.1, forward strand.
GTAGAAATCTTCTCCTAATGTATCTGTAGTGGCTGCTTTGATATCGATTTCATCAAAATCCACTGTCTGTGGAGGAGCCACTCCGACTGATTTGCTACAAACTGGTTTTTCCAGATCCTGGCCGGGTATGATCTCTCTCAATTCCATAAAGAAAGAACGTTCGGTCATGTAGTCAAATATATATAACAGTTTTTGTTGTTCATCTTCCAGCAGTTCCTCGAGACGGGTATCTTCCATGATATAGCTGTCTTCTTCCGAAGACCGGTCCATGTCTACGAGCGTGATCTCTGTTTTTTTGCTCCAGTCATCATCACAGATAAAGAAAGAAGTCATCTGATCTTTGGTGTAATTCACAGAATCCAGAATAGCGTTATGTAGGTCGAGGAAAGTAGCCTCGGCATCAATTTTTATTTCACGAAGAAAATCGTCTGTTTCATCGGAGATAAGAAGAAATCTAAATACCATAGTTTATTCGTTTTTTGTTGGTTCAAAAGTAGTAAAAATATACATTTTACCTATGAGAGACTTTCTAAATTTTATAGAATAGGGCCTTCAATTCCAAATGATGTCTCATTCCCATATTCGTACCGGAATTAAACAGTCTCTCAAATATAAAATAAAAAAAGCAGATTTGTTTAGAAATCTGCTTTTCATTGTCTGTTTATTTCTTTTTAGTCATCTATGGATCCTCTGACAATACCCCGGCTGGATGATTTAATGAAATCCAGGATCAGATCTCTTTCCACACTTTGAGAATATTCTGTTTCAATACATTTCAGTGCTTCCGTGTTGTTCAGACCGCGTGTATACAGGGTACGATAGATATCCTGAATCAGAAACACCTGGTCATTGGTAAAGCCCCGGCGTCTTAATCCTACGATATTGATACCACAATAAACAACCGGATCCCGTCCGATCAACGTGTAAGGGGGAATATCTTTTCCGATTCTGGATCCGCCCTGCACCATGACATGTTGTGAAATACGGCAGAACTGGTGAATCAGTGTTCCACCACTGACAATGGCATAGTCGTCGATCTCTACTTCTCCGGCAACCTGGGAAGCATTTCCTAAAATGACATGATCTTTCAGTATACAATCGTGGGCCACATGACTGTAAGCCATGATCAGGCACTCATTACCTACGATGGTCTGCCCTCTGGAGGCTGTTCCCCGGTTAATGGTAACACATTCCCGGATCGTCGTATTATTCCCGATCACTGCCAGCGATTTCTCGCCTGCAAACTTCAGGTCCTGAGGGATACCGGCAATCACAGCTCCGGAGAAGATCCGGCAGCCATTACCAATTCTTGCACCGTTTAAAATAACGGCATGTGGATGGATCTCACAGTTGTCACCGATCACAACATCTTCTTCTATGACGGCAAATGGTCCAATCGTTACGTTTTCTCCGATTTTAGCCCCGGGATGTATAACTGCTAAAGGTGAGTGACTCATTCTTTTCTATTATTTATTTTTTACAATTTGTGCCATGAATTCAGCTTCCGTAACCAATTTTTCTCCCACAAAGACATAGCCTTTCATGGTAGAGACTCCTCTACGGATAGGAGCCAGCAGTTCCAGTCTGAGGATCAGCGTATCGCCGGGAACTACTTTCTGACGGAATTTGACTCCGTCGATCTTCATAAAATAAGTGGAATAGCGTTCCGGTTCATCTACGGAGTTCAGCACTAATAACCCTCCGGTTTGTGCCATTGCTTCCACGATCAATACACCCGGCATAACGGGTTCCTGTGGGAAATGTCCCGTGAAGAACGGCTCATTTCCGGTAATGTTTTTGATACCGACAATGTGATTTCCGCCAACTTCAATGATCTTATCTACTAATAAGAATGGATAGCGGTGAGGCAGGAGCTCTTTGATGCGGTTGATATCCATGATCGGAGCCTGGTTCGGATCATATACTGGCGCCTGTACATCGTTCAATTTGATATCTTTCCGGATCAGGCGTGCCAGCTGGTTATTGATCTTGTGTCCCGGCCGGGTGGCAATGATCCTCCCCCGGATGGGTTTACCGATCAATGCAATGTCACCGATCACATCTAATAATTTATGTCTGGCCGGTTCATTGACAAACACTAACGGTTTGTTATTGATATATCCTAACTCTTCCACATTCTTGTGTGGAATCCCCACTTCATCTGCCAGTTTGTCCAGGTCTTCCTGCGGCATGACCTGGTCATAGATCACGATTGCATTATCCAGATCTCCGCCTTTGATCAGGTTATTCTTTAGCAAAGGCTCTACTTCACGAACAAAAACAAAGGTATGGGAAGCTGCTATGTCTTCCGGAAATTCATTTAATTCATTTAAGGTAGCATATTGATTGGATAAAACCGGGGAGTCAAAAGAGATCAGCACATTCACACTGAATTTGTCATCCGGAAGAATGATCAGGGAAGAACCTGTTTGCTCATCTTTGACCTCTATTTTCTGTTTAACGATATAATAGTCTTTCGGAGAGCCTTGTTCCACCACCCCGGCTTTCTGAATTTCTTCTACAAAAAAGCGGGAGCTTCCGTCCAGGATAGGAAATTCGGGAGCGTTTACTTCTATCAGGCAGTTATCAATCTCGAAAGCATAGAGAGCTGCCATGGCATGCTCAATGGTACTTACCTGGATCCCGTTTTTGGAAAGGACTGTCCCACGTTGTGCGCCAGCTACATTTTCAGCCAAGGCGTCTATGGTTGGCTGGCCCTCGAGATCTGTCCGTTTAATTTTGTAACCATGATTATCAGGAGCAGGGTTGAACGTGATCTGGATATCCAGTCCGGTATGTAACCCTTTTCCTGCTAAGGAGAAACTTTGCGCAAGCGTTTTTTGCTTCTGCATATTGTTATTTGTTTAATTCTTTTTTCAGTTCATCAATCTCACGTTGCATCTGTCCAATGGTCCGGTAAATATCCGGTAAACGGTTGAAAATAGCACTGGAACGCATAAATGCCCGGGCATCGATTGCAGGAGCACCTAAAACAGTACTTCCCTCTTTTATGTTGCTGATGATGCCGGCCTGTGCACCGATCGTTGAATTATCTTCCATTTTGATGTGCCCGGACATACCTGCCTGGCCTCCGAATTTACAGTGTTTTCCGACTTTAACAGAACCGGAGATCCCTACCTGGGCAGCCATCACTGTGTTTTCTCCTACTTCTACGTTGTGGGCGATCATCACCAGATTATCCAGTTTAACACCTTTGCGGATGATGGTAGAATCCATTACGGCACGGTCAATGGTCGTATTAGCTCCTATTTCCACATCATCTTCAATAATCACATTTCCTAATTGTGGGATTTTTTTGTATTGCCCGTTTTCAGGAGCAAAGCCAAAACCGTCTGAACCTATCACACTTCCGGCATGCAGGATGCAGTTGTTCCCAATGTGGCAATCATCATAGATTGTGGTATGTGGATATAAAATGCAGTTATCTCCGATCGTTATATTATCACCAATATAGGCATGAGGATAGATCTGGCAGTTTTTACCGATCGTAGTGTTATTTCCGATGTAAGCGAAATTTCCGATGTAACATCCTTCTCCGGTACTGGCTGAAGTCGCGATAAAAGCGGTGGGATCAATCCCTGCTTTTTTGATTTTGGATTCTTCTACCATTTTCAGTAATATGGCGAGTCCTGCATAGGCATTCTCCACTTTAACTAAGGTCGCCCTTACCGCTTCGGAGGGGTGAAAATCATTGTTAACCAAGACAATGCTTGCCTGAGTAGAATATATATAGTGTTCGTATTTCGGATTTGCAAGAAAAGTTAGCGTCCCCACTTTCCCTTCCTCTATTTTCGAAAAGCTGTTCACTTTTGTTTCCGGATCTCCTACAATGGTTCCGTTTAAAAAGCTTGCTATTTGCTGGGCTGTGAACTCCATGTGTTTTCGTTAATTATTTAATAGGTGATAAATCAAACTGTTATCCAGTTGTAACATAGCTTACAAATTTGAGAAAAAATATTGAGATAGCCTATCCCTCTTATATAATAATTCTTCTATCTTTTAGGTAGCCAGCCATTTCCTGTTGTACAACATGTGCTTCCCGGGCGGCTGCCAAAGCAAAGTTTTCAGTTGTATCTGCATAAATGATCGCTCTGGAAGAGTTTACCAGCAGTCCGCATTCATCATTCATACCATATTTCGCAACCTCTTCCAGACTACCACCCTGTGCTCCGACACCGGGTACCAGCAGGAAGTGATTGGGTGCGTAGGTACGGATATTCAGGAACATTTTCCCTTGTGTCGCACCTACGACATACATCAATTGTTCGTCGGTGGCCCATTCCTGGGATTTCTTTAATACTTTCTCAAATAATTTTTCGCCGTCTGCAAACTCAGTCATCTGGAAATCCTGTGAACCTTTGTTAGAAGTGAGTGCTAACAAAATAACCCAACTTTCCGGATAGATGAGGAAGGGTTTTACGCTGTCTTCACCCATGTAAGGAGCCACTGTAACCGCATCTACCTTGATATGGTCGAAGAAAGAACGGGCATACATTTCGGATGTGTTTCCGATATCTCCCCGTTTGGCATCAGCAATGATGAACTGGTCCGGATAATTCTTCCTGATATAGGCTACTGTCTTTTCAAAAGAAAGCATTCCCTGTACCCCTAAGCTTTCATAAAAAGCCAGGTTTGGTTTATAAGCCACACAATATTCAGCAGTCGCGTCAATGATCTCTTTGTTAAAAGTAAAAATAGGATCCTCTTCCGATAAAAGGTGCTGCGGGATCTTTTTTATATCTGTATCCAACCCAATACACAGGAAGGATCTTTTTTTCTGAATGTTCTTAACTAATTGCTTTTTGTTCATATCTCTTATAAATTGGGCTTTACAGTTCCGACTCTTTCAGGCGCTCCGCATTTTCAGCAATGATTAGTTGGTCAATGCAATCCTGAATAGACCCGTCCATAAAGGCTGATAGATTATAAATGGTATAATTGATGCGATGATCCGTAATTCGACCCTGTGGATAGTTGTAGGTACGAATCTTGGCAGAACGGTCACCAGAAGATACCATGGTTTTTCGCTTGGAAGCGATCTCATCCAGATATTTCTGGTATTCCATGTTATAAATACGGCTCCTGAGTTCCACCATCGCCTTGGCTTTGTTTTTTAACTGGGATTTCTCATCCTGGCACTGAACGGTGATCCCGGTAGGGATATGGACTAACCGGATCGCGGAATAAGTCGTATTAACCGACTGCCCGCCATGACCGGATGCACAAAATATATCTGTCCGGATATCCGATTCCCGGATCTCTACGTCAAATTCATCTGCTTCGGGTAATACGGCTACGGTTGCGGCCGAGGTGTGGACACGTCCCTGGGTTTCCGTTTGAGGGACTCGTTGCACCCGGTGTACGCCGGACTCATATTTCAATACCCCATACACGCCTTCGCCGCTAACGGTAAAAATGATCTCTTTAAAACCTCCGGAGGTTCCTTCCGTAAAACTGGTTAGTTCAATCTTCCAGCCTTTGCTTTCACAATATTTTACATACATGCGGTAGAGATCCCCGGCAAAGATCGCTGCTTCATCTCCACCTGTACCTCCCCGTATCTCCACGATGGCGTTTTTGTCATCCTGTGGGTCCGCGGGTACTAACAATAATTTAATTTCTTCTTCTAAAACCGGGATACGGGCATTAGAGGTGTCTAACTCTTCACGGGCCATCTCCCGTAATTCCTGATCCTGTTCTGTTTCAAGGATCAGTTTCGCTTCCTCTATTCCGTTCATGATCTGTATATATTCCGACCTCGCAGCCATGATCTTTTCCAGATCCCGGTATTCCTTGGTCAATTTGACAAAACGTTTCATGTCAGCGATGACGGCTGGGTCGGTGATCAAAGTACCTACTTCCTCAAAACGACTGACAAGACCGTCCAGCCTATGTAATAAACTGCTTTCTGCCATCGATCTTAATACGTGAAGCGACCGTTCTCGCTTTCAATAATTAATTCATTTTTTTCCGCTTCTTCTACGTAGCCAACGATCTGAGCATCGATCCCGAAGCTTTTACTGATTTCAATGACCTGTTCTGCGAATTCCGGGGCCAGGTAGACTTCAAGGCGGTGTCCCATATTGAACACTTTATACATTTCGCTCCAGTCTGTTCCGCTCTGTTCCTGAATGATCTTAAACAAAGGGGGAACCGGGAACAGGTTGTTTTTGGTGATCTTTTTATTTTCCACAAAGTGCATCACTTTTGTTTGTGCACCACCGGAACAGTGTACCATTCCGTGGATTTGTGGACGTAGTTGGTCTAACAGGACTTTCACGACCGGTGCATAGGTGCGGGTAGGGGAGAGTACCAGTTTGCCGGCATCTATTCCTAATCCCTCTATTTCGTCTGTCAGTTTTAACTGACCGGAATATACTAATTCATCCGGGACGGCCGCATCATAGCTTTCCGGATATCTGGCAACTAAATATTTGGCAAATACGTCGTGGCGGGCAGAGGTCAGTCCGTTACTTCCCATTCCACCGTTATAGCTTTTTTCATAAGTTGCCTGTCCGTAGGAAGCTAACCCAACGATCACATCTCCGCCCTGAATACGACTGTTGTCAATCACCTCCGACCGTTTCATGCGGCAGGTAACCGTACTGTCTACAATAATTGTACGTACCAGATCGCCCACATCTGCGGTCTCTCCTCCGGTTGCATAACAACCTACTCCCATTTCCCGAAGTTCTGCCAACAGTTCATCTGTCCCGTTGATGATCGCGGAGATCACCTCTCCGGGAATCAGGAGCTTGTTTCTGCCGATGGTGGAAGAGATCAGGATATTGTCTATGGCTCCCACACAAAGCAGGTCATCTATATTCATGATCAATGCATCCTGTGCGATCCCTTTCCAGACAGACAGATCACCTGTCTCTTTCCAGTACATGTAAGCTAAGGAAGATTTGGTACCGGCTCCGTCTGCATGCATGATGTTGCAATATGCCGGATCTCCGCCTAAAATATCAGGGATAATTTTACAGAATGCTTTGGGGAAAATTCCTTTATCAATATTCTTGATTGCGCTGTGTACATCTTCCTTGGAAGCGGATACACCACGCATATTGTAACGTTGATCGCTCATAGTCGTATTCTTTTGAGGTGCAAAGGTAATACTTTTTATTCGATTTCACAGGCAGTTAACCGGAGTTACTCATCTGCAACTTACTCTTTCTACAGGGCCTGTTCGCTTTTCTCTTTTGCAGACGGGTAAAAACCGCTTTATAACTATCTTAATTTCAATACATCCCCTTCGGCTGGTGTATAATCCGGTTGTTTTTTATTTATCTTATACAGACTTTTAATCTGGATACCATATTTTTGGGCAATACTATGCATGGATTCTCCGATCTGAACTACATGATCATAATTCGGTTTGTCTGCTTTTACTTTCTTTTTCTGAAGATATACAATGTCTCCTTTTTGCAAAGGGAAATCTCCCGGCACTTCATTGAACTTTTTCAGGTCTTTCGCCTTAAAACCTGTACTGGCGGCAACACTCTCGAATGTATCGTTAGATTCCGCATACACATATAAGAGTCCGTGAGTTTTATATACAGTTCGCCTGATCACCGGTGCCTGTGGCTGGCTTTTCTCGTTAGAAGCGCGCTTTTTGCCCTGGCTATCATATTTGTATAATTCATAGTCCTCAATCATTTTGATCAGTTTATTAGCATATGCTTTATCCGTCGCGTATCCGCACTTCTGCAATCCCCGGGCCCATCCCTTATAATCAGTGATATTTAATTTGAACAGGGAAGCATACCGGGGACGTTCCGCCAGAAATTTAGAATGGTCCTCATAGGAATCTTCGACTTTCTTATACTTTCTGAAACATTCTCCCCGCAGATCGTCATCATGATAGACGCGACCCCCTTTCCAGTCTGTATGGCATTTAATTCCGAAGTGGTTATTGGACCGCCGGGCCAGGTCGCTTTGTCCGGCACCGGACTCCAGAATGCCCTGTGCTAAGGTGATACTGGCGGGGATTTTATATTTCCGTTGATGTTGGATCGCCAGATCACTATAGTCTTTGACATATTTTTGGTAAGATGCGTTTTTTTTCTGTGCGGTTGCCGTTCCTGTCAGTACCAGAACAGAAGTAAAAAGAAGAACAAGGGCTCGTAAGGATAACTGCATGATTTTTTACAAATTATTGATAGACGCAAATGTACATGTTTTTTGAAAAAGAAAAAACAGGGCACGTTTAGGTGTTAACGGATGGGAAGATTTTATATTTTGTGGAAAGAAGTTAAAAGGAATAAGTGGGAAGTATAAAAATGAAAATATGGCTTCTTTAAAAAACTTTTGTCTTGTCAAACTTCTTTTAATCTGACTATCTTTGTAAGATTATCAATCTTTCCAATTATAGTAAATGAGTATGACTAAAACAGGGATGAAGGGAATGATTATAGGTATATTTATATTATTAATAGGTGTGGTTGTGCTGGTTTGTAATCTGATAGTGAACAGATCGGTTGCCGGACATACTTTTGAAGATATTGCTGCTATTCCGGAGAATAAAGTAGGGTTGGTGCTGGGAACTTCGCCGACATTGAGTAACGGAAAAAGTAATTACTATTTTACCTACCGGATGGATGCGGCGGCTGAGTTATATAAAGCAGGAAAATATTATATGTTCTGGTTAGTGGAGATAATCACCGGGCCAGTTATAATGAACCGGAAGAGATGAAAAAAGCATTAATGGAGCGTGGTGTACCGGAAGGTGCGATCTATCTTGATTATGCCGGTTTCCGTACACTGGATTCTGTGATACGTGCCAAAAAGATCTTTGGACAGGACAGAATAACCATTATTTCCCAGAAATTTCACAATGAACGGGCCATCTACCTGGCCTCCTGGTATCACATCGAGGCTGTCGGCTACAATGCCAAAGATGTTCGCATCAAAGCCGGTTTGAAAACAAAAGTCCGGGAATGGTTTGCCCGGGTAAAGGTCTTCATGGATCTGCTCTTCCACAAACAACCCCGTTTTTTAGGTGAACCTATCCAAATCCCCTGATCGATCATCCCCCCCTAAATAGCCATAAATAGCTATTCCGGGAGGAGGAGGTATTCATTAATTTTGCACCCAAAAAATAGAAATCAATGGATCTGAATAAATTGTCATTACACAATCAGGAGATTGCCTGGGCAGTATTGGAGGATACGCAGGTGGTTCGACTTTGGGAAGAGATCGGTGCAAAAGTAAATCTGGTAGGCTCTTTGAAATCGGGCTTATTGATGAAACACCGGGATATAGATCTTCATATTTATACGGATGAACTGTCGATCAGTGATAGTTTCGCTGTGATGGCGAAGCTGGCGGAACATCCCCGGATCCAGGATGTAACTTATCGTAATCTGATCCGGACGGAAGAAGCGTGCATCGAGTGGCATGCCTGGTACGAAGAAAATAACCGGGACCGGTGGCAATTAGATCTGATTCATATCCGGAAAGGTTCTTTATATGACGGAGTGGTGGAGCGTGTGACGGATGCCGTAGTCCGGAAACTGACACCGGAAACAAAAGAAGCCATTTTACGGATCAAATATGAATTACCGGAGGAGGTTGGATTTTCGGGATTGCAGGTATACCGGGCCGTTCTGACCGGTGGAGCCCGGACTTCCCGTGAATTCTGGGAATGGAATGAAAAGAATCCGTTTGTGGGTAATGTGCTGGATTGGCGGCCTTAACTATCTGTTTTTATTCTTTTCAACCTGCCGGATCGCTTCGATAGAATTATTCACTCCCAACCGGGTAAGAATGTTTTTGCGATGATTGTGTACGGTGTGAATGCTTATATGCAGTCGATCCGCAATTTCTTTGCTTAGTAATCCCTGCCGGATCAGGGAAAGTATCTCTTCTTCCCTGTTGGTGAGTTTTTTGTCTGTCTTCAGGAGGCAGTCCGGTGAGAAAACTTTTCCTGTTTTTCTATGGATAAAGGAATACCGGAAATTTTTGTCCGGCGTTTGATCGGGAGAGATTTCCATACTTCCCAGAATGATCCATGCTTTCTTATTCCGGTCTGTCAACAGCACTTGCTGACGGCTGGTTACATGGATATAGTTCCCATGGACATGCTGCATACGAAAACAGTAGATACTTTGGAAATCATTTCTGTTTTCTAATGGGAGGGAATAGATAAATTCACTATGTTTTATCTGCATGGCTATCATCCGGTCATGATCTTCCGGATGTATTTTGTCCTCCAGCAGATCTCCCTGTTTTTCTATGGTCCGGAGTTGACTCAGCTTATATCCGAACAGATCTGAAAAATGATCAGAGGCAAAGCTATAATTTTGTGCATATACGTCGACTGCGAACAGATTGCCGGAAGTGAGTGCCGCCCACTTTTGCAGGGTTGCTTTCTGTTCTTTCCAGAGATCATAGTTTATATCCGGGCCGCAGATCTGTTGCCGGATCCACATTTCTTCACGTGTTATAGGGGAGGATGTCATTCTGCGAAGATAATCATTGTTGTTGTTCTTTAATCATATTCTAATACCCTTTTAATGGTTTTATAATCTCTTTTTTCAGAGCCGGGTTCTACTTTTGTAGTGACCAAAAACAAAAAAATGACATTGACAGTTTATCTTACACGCCTGGGACTTGCTTTTCTGTTTGGCTTACTGATTGGAGCGGAAAGACAGATCCGTATGAAGAATGCCGGTTTACGTACTAATACGTTAGTCGCTTTGGGATCAGCAGCTTTTATTCTCCTTTCTATTTGCCTCACCGATGCAACAGGTGACCCCAGCCGGATCGCTTCCCAGATCGTTACCGGAGTTGGTTTTTTAGGTGGGGGATTGATCCTGAAAGATGGAATGAGTGTACGGGGGCTGAATACGGCCGCAACGATCTGGTGTTCGGCTGCTGTGGGTGCCATGGCCGGATTAGGGCTCTTTTGGGAGGGACTAATCGCAGTTGGGTTCATTATTTTATCCAACTGTTTGTTACGTCCGTTAGGAGATTGGATGAGACATTGGAGTGGATTTGATGCGAATCATGAGCAACTGGTTTATACATTAACCATCCGTTGTAAAGATGAGATTGAGAACCGGTTGCGGGTCATGATGTTGAATGCAATCAAAAATGACCTTCATTTGCAGTTACGGTCCCTAAAAAGTACAGATGATGAAATTCCCAATTATTGTTATATTGTAGTAGAGTTTTATGCTATGGGTAAGCATGATTTGATGATAGAGGAATTAGCTGCTCAGTTAACCATGGAATTTGGAGTAACAGAAGTAAGCTGGGAAGTAAATTGAGAAATAGAACAGGTAAAATATTTAACAGAAACAAATATATTTTATAAGGAAATTTTGTATTTGACGGTAGGAGATATAAAATACTTTAATTGGTTATGCTACAGCAAAATATGGAGAACAAAACAAATTCCTTTTTGTTTTCCTGACAGATGTAAAAAATGTACGTATTTAAAGTTTGGAATTTATGAATGTTAAAAATATCATGTTACTTCCTGCTCTCCTTTTACTTATTTTAGCAGGTTGTAATACAACACAGGTAACTTCTTCATGGAGCCTGCCGAATGCTCCGGTGAATGTGATGCAGAAGGTCTTAGTGGTTGGAGTCATGTCTGATCGGGAAGAAAGAGTAAAGACAGAAGAAGCGATGGTGAGTGAGTTGAGAAAGGCCGGGATCAATGCCGGTTCTGCTTTCCAGTTGTTTGGTCCGAAAGGTTTTAATGGTACAACTGAAGAAGAAATTTCCAATCAGTTGGATGGCTCGGATTATACTTCAGTGATGATCGTTTCTTTAATAAATAAGGATAAGGAATTAAGATATGTTCCCGGCACCTATTATAGCCGTCCTTATTATAATCCTTATTATGGAGGACGCCGGTATTATAGAAGGTATTGGGCATTATATGATAATATGTATACACCCGGTTATTATACCACCACTACTAATTATGTATTAGAGGCGGAGATTTACACAGTTAATGATGATGACCAGTTGGTCTATTCGGCACAAACCAAAACAACAGATCCGTCCAATGCCTCTTCTCTGGCACAAAGTTTTGCGGAAACCATTGTGGGAGAATTACGGACGAAAGGTCTGATCATGGGAGGACGATAGTTCCCTTGTGGTTTATAGATATTTCATACAGGTGTTTCCGTACGGAAGCACCTTTTTTTGTTTCATAAAATCCTCCGTCTACAAAAGAGGGACTTTAATATACAATTTGAACGCTTTCGTCTACACTTTCCGCCGGGCTTTGCGGTAGCTCATACATTTGTATCAAAATCAATAGATAATCATATAAAGCAAATGTTATGAAAGCAAGAATTATTTTTTCAGTATTCGTATGTAGCCTGATGAGTGTAATGAGTATGAATGCTCAGACAAAAGCTTCAGTCGGTATTAAATTGAATGGGAACCTGACCAATGTCAAATTGACGGATATGCAGTCTGATAATAAGTTTAAAGCAGGAGGGAGTGTGGGAGGCTTTGTTCTGATTAATTTCAGTGAGCATTTTGCGCTGCAACCGGAACTGCTTTTTAATTATACGGAAACCAGTCTCAGAATTTTAGGAGAGAAAACAAAGTATAAATATGCCGGTGTGGAGATTCCTGTTTATGCATTGGGAAAATACAAAGTAGGGAAGGGGCATTTTTTGCAGGTGTAGGACCTCATATTGGATATGGATTCAGTGCGGATTCCAGGATTGAAGACCTGTCTGATAAAGATTGTCCCCAAAATATCATCGAACTGGATCACTGGTATAGTGGACTAAGTACCTTAGCCGGTTATGAATTTAAAAATCGCCTATCTATCCACGGAGGGTATCAGTTAAGTTTTGACCTGAGCAGTTCTCATCTGAAAACCCAAAACATCAGCTTAGGAATCGGTTACCGCTTTTAAAAGCTGTGTAGTCAAGGGGGATCTTCGGATCCTCCTTGCATAAAATACTACTAATTGACATCTATATATATTGCTGCGTATACTATTCTCTTTTCATTGCTGAGATAATCAAAAAGATGGGTCTTCTCAATTCGTCTTTCATGCCCGGGATCTTTTCAATCGCTTCTGTATCTGGTTCCGGTTCTATGACCGCTTTTAATTCAAATCCGTTTTTGATAGGGGTATTTATATAGGTCATAATCGTTTTATGGTATTTCTGAATCTCTTGTCCTAAAAATATTGCATTTCTTATTCCTTCTTCAAAATACCGGTCTACCGGCCAGTGTGACCGTTCTCCCTGTTCATTATAGATCCACTCCTGATTTCCATAAGCTGTGAAAACGGGATGTTCAACGGAGAAAATAAAGCTCCCTCCGGAAGAAAGACATCTATATACGTTTCTGCATATTTCGTCTAATGAATTCAGATAATGAAAAGCAAGGGAGCTGATGACTATATCAAATGTATCGGGTTGAAAATCGAAATCTTCAATAGACATACAATAGTATTGTACATTGGAGAAGTGATTTTTCTTTTTGGCTTCTCTGATCATTTTTTGTGAAATATCAATTCCTACTACGGAAGCCGCTCCCTGTTCCGCGGCATATAGGCAATGCCAACCGAAACCACAGCCTAAATCCAATACCCGCCTTCCGGTAAAGTCTGGTAAAAGCTTGCGGAGGATATGCCATTCTCCGGCACCCGCTAATCCATTCACTGATCTGGGCATCCGGCTGTATTGCTCAAAAAAAAGCAGGATCATCGTATTTGTTTTCTTTCATTTTTTTTATACTTTTCTGTGGGTGCACAAAAATAGATATTGTGGAATAGAATAAAAAATATCCATAAAGTTATGGTCAGATAACTCTATGGATATTCAAACAAATCCTGTGGTGTAGTCCATCAGATTATATAATTCTTAAAAAGATGATTATTATTTAATTCTTCGTGTGGATCTACTATCACACCTATTTTACTACACACTTTCTTTAAATTTTCATTTACTTCCGGCAGGTACATTTTATTAATATTTTTGCCCATTGCCCAGACAGACGGATTTTGGAATTTCTGGATTTCCAGTGTCTCATTTTCAACCCCGACTACTTTATCATTCACTACGTTGAAAATAATTGCCTGTCCGGTAGTTGAAGTAGTAATTTGGTCTTGTGCGTCTTGTTTCAATAATAATGCGATTCTCATGTTTTTTAAATGTTTATTTTGATCCATGGATATACACACTTAAAAGATTAATTGTTTCATTTAATATGTATTTGGTTATCAGAATTATCTGTTTATCCATATGGATAAACAACTGACTGGTTGCCCATTCAGAGGGATTACATCCCTTACTTATTAACCTTTTTGTATGGATAAAAGTTTTTCTTTATTCAATTATTTATCCGTTTGTTTCGTTTAAGCCTTTCCTGATAGCTGATTTGTACGTGATAGTTATTTGTACTATTGATCTGTTTGTTGGATTTTTGTCCGGAAAAACAGAAAAACTCCTGTATGGATATGGTTAGTAAAATTTTAATTCAAAAATAACTAAAATTATTTGTTCCAGAGCGGCAGAAAGAACCTAATTTCGTAAAATAAACCGCACCAAGTCCTCTTTTTTCATACATTTCTTTTGCATGAAAGACAGAATTGTGGCAGGGAATGAATTGTATAAGTTTTTGCCACGATTTATGTAAATAGGAAACATGTTTACCACATATTGTAATGAATATTTTCCTCGTCAAATTTATCTTTCGGAGTCAGTTCCTGATTGGGATATCCGATCGGGATTACATTTAACGGATAAATATATTCGGGAAGGGAAAGGATCTGTTTAACCGTAATGATCCGGTCTTCTTCCGGATAGGTGGATGTCCATACGGCCCCTAATCCCAGTGCTTCTGCTGCCAGTAGGATATTCTGGGTGGCGGCTGAGCAATCCTGTACCCAATAATCACCTCCATAAGTCGCTTTGCTCAGATCCCCGCAGACTACGATTGCAACCGGTGCACTGGCTACCATTTTTGCATAGGGGAGTTTCATACTTAGTGTGTTAAGTAATAGCCTGTCTGTTACTACGATAAAAGCCCACGATTGTAAATTCACCGCGCTGGGAGCAGCCATCGCCGCACGAAGAAGGATCCGGATCTGATCTTCACTGACAGGCATGTCCGTATATTTACGTATACTTTTTCTGGAAAGAATATTTTTTATAACCGGATTGGATTCCATTTGCTTCATTTTTTTCTTTTTGATTTATAACAGACGTGCTGAGAAATAAGTTTATCACCGTTCAGGAAGAGTTGTCTATCCGGATCAAACTTCTTTATTTCATAAACACAAAGTAAACAGCCAGCACCAGACATATAAAGGCAGCCACATGATTCCAGTGTAGAGTCTCCCCTTTGAATAATACGGTTGAAAAGATCGTAAAAATGATCAGCGTAATGATCTCCTGGATCACTTTCAGTTGCATCAGGCTGAAAGGCCCTCCGTTCCCCTGATAACCGATCCGGTTTGCCGGTATCTGGCAGGCATATTCCGCCAGTGCGATTCCCCAGGAAAACAGAATCACCAGATAGAGTGGCCAGTTACTGATCACCTTTGTTTCCTGAAGTTTCAGGTGGCCATACCAGGCAAACGTCATAAATATGTTTGAAAAAACCAATAATCCGATAGTAGTGAATGCTTTCATCTTCTCTTATTTTAGCGTGCAAAAATAAATAAAAACGAATAAGAATAGAGCAAATAAAAGATTATCCGCATCTTTTTCCTACTTTGTCTTGTTATCTCTTCCAATAGAATAAAAAAGAATGATTAGAATATATTTTACCTTATTCTTTCTGCTGATTATAGGAATAGCCTGCGGACAGAATAAACAGGATTCAACTAAAAATAAAACGCATATGATACCAGTAGATGGAGTGAATCTTCAGAAAGCCTATTTTGCTTCCGGCTGTTTCTGGGGTACCGAATATTATTTTATGAAAGCCAAAGGGGTGGTAGAGACAGCTGTCGGATATATGGGAGGCCATGTGGATAATCCTACCTACGAACAGGTTTCCGGAAAAAAACCGGCCATTTGGAAACGACAGAGGTCACGTATGATATTACGCAAACATCGTACGAAGAGTTGGTAAAGTTGTTTTTTGAAACGCATGATTTCACCCAGACAAATGGGCAGGGACCGGATATTGGTCCTCAGTATCTTTCCTGCATCTTTTACGCCACTCCGGAGGAAGAAGAGATAGCTGAAAAATATATTAGTATTCTGGAGGAAAAAGGATATAAAGTGGCTACTTCCTTACGTCCGGCTACTACTTTCTGGCGGGCAGAAGATTATCATCAGCAGTATTATGAGCATAAAGGATCCACTCCTTATTGTCATATCTACAGAAAGATCTTTTAATCTGTTCAGTACATCAAATAAAAAATCCTCTTCAGGTGACAGAAAAGACCTGAAGAGGATTTTGTATAAGCCAATGGGTGTTTTAAAAGTGAATGTTTATACCGAATGTAACCTGGGATAAATTCAGATCAAGCCCCGCGCTATGCGTGTTTATATCGTCAAATGAAGAATAACTATAACCTAACCATCCCAGTTTACTGATAAAGGATATCCTTTCTGATAGGTGAATGGCTACTCCCGGCTGTAACCCCAAACCAAATGTATGAACTCCATCTGCAAAGTCAGAATAGGAATAATGGACAGAACCATCTAAGAAAAAGGATCCCCATTCTTTTTGTACTATATATGAACGGAGGAAAGGGGCGATCCGGAAATTATTATAAGATTCGTCACCATAGGATTCATAATATTGTTTCCGGTGAGTATAACTGATCTCTGTCCCAATAGCCCATTTATCAGCGAATTTATATCCGATCTCCGGTGAGATCCCTACACTGGTATTCGTATGGCCGTCTGTACTGGTTACATGGAAATTAATGCCGCCTCCCATCCATGTTTGACCTGTTTCCTGTGCTTTCATACTTACTGTACCGACTAAACAAAGAATGGAAAAAATAAGGAGTCTTTTCATGATAAACAATTTTAAATTAATAAATGATAGAATTCTAGCTATCTCTTTTATTATAAAAGGGTTTATAGTTTGTTTATAGGGTTTTATGTTTGTAAATGTATA
>JAJQEE010000162.1:47661-59307 GCA_021201865.1 Tannerellaceae bacterium
CAAACTCTAAAAATGAGTGAAAATGAAAAAGTATTGGCTGTTTTTTGTAGGAATGATCCTCCTTGCATGTAATGCTTCTACTAATGAAGGGACTGACAATTCAGAGAAGCCCGTGGACATACGGATGGAAACCACAGAAGATGTAAAGGACAGATCCTTTGACCAGTTGTTTAAAGCAGTTCCGGATGCCGGAGTAATGGATGAAGCATATAAGTATGTTGGACGTTCTTTTACTGCGATCACTTCTGGTACGTCTGCTGATTATAATTCCATGGTAGCCGGATGGGGTGGTCCCGGAACAATGTTCGGTAAACCGGTTACCTGGTGCTTCCTACGGGCCAACCGGTATACATTGGAATATATCCGGAAAGAGCAGACTTATACGATGGCTTATTTCCCGGAACAATACAATGACCAGGTACTTTTTCTGGGAAGTAAGACCGGACGGGATACGGATAAGATGAAAGAATCCACGCTCACTCCTGTAGAAACACCTTCCGGAATGATGGGATATAAAGAAGCTGAAGCGATTATTGAGTGCAAATTGGTGGAGATCACTTCTGTCACACCGGATGATTTTTATCTCAAAGAAGGAAAAGACTTTGTGATAGAAGGATATGAAGATGCCGGAGATTACCATAAAATGGTGTTCGGTGAGATCACGAAAATCTGGGTAAAGAAGTAATTTTCTTAAAAAGATAGACCTTTTTTTCCGGATGATAGTGTAATCTTTTGCAAGACTACACTATCATCCGGTTTTTTGTATTTTAGGGGTCTTGTTTTTGTTTTTCCAAATTGATGGAACTTAAATCTTTTTTAGTTGTATATTTGCTTTATATATGTCTATTTATTGAAGAAGATGTACGAAGGGATTAGGTAATGAAGCAAAAAATAAATGATTACAAACTCATTCTTATCTGGTTGTTTTTATTCACGATAGCTCCTGTATATGGAAATTGGAAAAAGCCACAGATCATTAACCTGAACAGGGAAATATATAAAGCTGATAATAAGAACTGGTCTATCGGACAGGATGAGAAAGGAATCCTCTATTTTGGAAATGATGTAGGTTTGTTGGAATTTGACGGGATTGAATGGAGATTAAATCAATTACCGAATCAACTGACAGCAAGATCCATTGCTGTTTTGTCTCATCAGACGATTTTTACGGGTAGTTATGAAGAATTTGACGTTGGGGCCGGGATCTTTCCGGTAAATTAGTGTACACCTCCCTACGGTCATTGATTCCGGATGAAGTTTTCAAAAATGATGATTTCTGGAAAATATGTATAGCGGAAGATGGCGTTTACTTTCAATCCTTTACCTCTATTTACCGGTATGACTATTCAACCGTAGAAAAAGTAAATTATGACAAAGCATTCCTGTTTCTGCATGAGGTCCGGGGGCGTTATCTGGTGCAGGAGATCAACAGCGGATTACTGGAATTAAAAGGGCTTGATGTTTTTTCTCTGGGTGGAAGTGAATTCTTTTATAATACAGATGTGCGGGTAATCCTTCCGTATGGGGAAAATGAGTATCTGATTGGTGCAGCTACGAAAGGACTTTACCTCTATGATGGTATTTCATTCCGGACTTTTAACCCGGTCCTATCGGATATTATGAAGAAAAAGGAATTGAATTGTGCCATTTTAAGTTCTAAAGGAACTTATTTTCTGGGAACTATTCTGGATGGTATTTATGAGATCGATAAAGACGGGGAGATCCTGAATCATATCTCTTCTCAAAATTCGCTTCAGAACAATACCATCCTGGCTCTTTATGAAGATAACAGGGAAAATATCTGGGCTGCCCTCGACAGAGGGATCTCTTACATACAGTATCTGGATAACATGAGTTGTATAACCGAACCGGCCGGTAATACCGGTGCTTTTTATGATGTGGAATTATGGCAGGATAAATGGTTTTTAGGTACGAATCAGGGTGTCTTTTATATCCATGCGGATGACATCAACAAGCCGGAGGTATTCCGTAATATGAAATTGATTGATGGCACTCAGGGACAGGTCTGGAAGTTGAAAATGATAGATGGTAAATTGTTTTGTTGTCATAACCGTGGTATCAAAGAGATCCGTCCGGATTTGAAAGTAGTGGATAATTATTCCTTTAGAACGGGAATAAATGACATGGTGAAATATGTTTTTAAAGGACGGGAGGTTTATCTTTTTTCCACCTATAACTCCCTGAAGATTGCTTTGCCCGACAATGGGGAGACCTTTGCTCCACAAGGTATTTCGGAGCCCATATCTGCGACGTTTGTGGATCATTTAAATAACATATGGCTCGAACATCCTAATAAGGGAGTCTATCGTTGCCAGTTGAATGATGACTTACAGAGTTACCGGCATTATACCTATTATGGGCAAAGTGAAAATGATGACCTGCCCTATAAACTTTCCTTGTTCAAAGTGGGCGGCCGGATCGCCTTATTAGGGAATGACTCTTTTTTAGCCTATGATGACATAGAGGATTCAATAGTTCCTTTAGAACTCCTGAATAATTGTTTCAGAAATATCAGCGGGCTACAGAAAATCGTAAATATAGATGAAACCCACTTCTGGGCACTTGCACAGAATGCAGTTTATCGTTTTTATTACGACGGATATGAAGCTATATTGTTGGAAAGTTACCATTTAGGATTGAATCTCTCTTTAGTGCATGGTTTTGAACATATTTCTGTTATTAATGATTCTATTCATATGATCTGTCTGGATAATGGAATACTCTATTATAAAAACAGGGATACACAGAAACAGGTAACCCAAACCATTCCTTCTCCTTATCTGTCCTCTCTGGAAATGATGGATCTTTCCGGAAATAAGCTCTATCATCCTCTGGAAAAGGAGGTCCGGGTTCCATATGCCTATAATTCGGTGAATTTTTATTTTATTGCACCTGATATTTATTCTTCCAGCCGTTATTTTCAGTATAAATTGAAAAGCGTGGATCCGGACTGGTCGGAACCGGTGAAGAAAAATAGTGTCACTTATCCGCGTTTATCCCAGGGGAAATATGAATTTCTGGTTCGTACGGTGGATTACACCGGAAATTATTCAGAAGAGATTTCCCTGAAATTAGAGGTGCTTCCTCCCTGGTATCGTTCATATTGGGCTTATATTTTATATGTTACCGGATTTATATTACTTGCTTATGGAGCATGGTTATTTATCCTCTGGAGATACAGGAACCAGTATCTGCATCAGATTCGTATGGAAGAGATGAAACGGTTGCAGGAACTAACCGGTGAATTACAGGATGAGGTGGAGCGTAAAAATGCGGAATTGCTGACTCAAACCTCTTTCATCATTAACAAAAATGAACTGATCCTTAAACTAAAGGATCTGATCGATGATTTTTATTCAAAAAATAAAACGTCGGCAACTACTCAGTTTTACCAGAAAATAAATAGTCATCTGAATAATAATATGAATACGGAGGATGACTGGAAAATGTTCCTGATCAAATTTGAGGAGAAACATACTAACTTCTTCAAACACATGAAAACACTTTATCCGGAGCTGACCAGTAATGATCTCCGGTTATGTGCCTGCCTTAAGCTTAATCTGGAAACAAAAGAGATTGCCTCCTTGATGAATCTTTCCGTAAAGGCGGTGGAAAATAACCGTTATCGCTTAAGAAAGAAAATCGGACTTACCCGGGATCAAAATTTAAATGATGTATTTGTGAATATTTAAATCGTTTTTAATCAGTAGTTTAATTTCTTTTTGAGTGGTAAAAGGGAGTTCCTTCAAGTGTTAAAATCAACTCTTAAGTGATTAAGGGGAATAAACTTTTTATAACATCTTTTTGTTTTAAGGATAAATTTGACTCAAATCTAATATCCAAACGTATAAACATATTAAAAACAAACTACGGAAAGCACTGTATCCTCTTATATAGAAAAAGCTTCCTTTTTGTCTGCTTGGTATGTTTATTGTTACATATAGATTTTTGCCTAAAAATTTATTGTCTAAATTAAAAAGTTAACTTATGGAAATGAAACCAAAAGGAGCGTCCATTGGGAAAGATCGACCTTCTGTCTTTTGGAGAAAATCACTATTTCTTTCTTGCTTCCTCTTACTGAGTATCTCTTTTATGTACGGACAGTCAAAAACTGTAACCGGATCCGTGGTGGATAGTGAAAACGAACCTATGATCGGGGTAAACGTGATCATACAGGGAACGACGACCGGTACGGTTACTGACTTTGACGGAAATTACAGTATTTCCGTCGAGCCGGACAATGTCCTGGAGTTTAGTTACATTGGAATGAGACCCCAGACGATCCGGGTGGGTAACCAAACGGTGATCAATGTGGTGATGGAAGATGATGCTACCATGTTGTCCGAAACAGTAGTTATTGGTTATGGTGTGCAAAAGAAAGCCGACCTGACAGGATCTATCGGGAATGTAACGGCCGAGTCTATTATGAGACAACCTGCCTTAAATGCGGTACAATCCATCCAGGGTAAGGTTTCCGGTGTGAATATTATCGGTAATGACCAACCGGGTTCGGAACCTACCATTATTGTCCGTGGATTGGGTACTGCGCTGGGAGGTCGCAGACCGTTATACATTGTGGATGGTTTCCCGGTAGATGATATTAAAAGTATCAACTCTTCGGATATTGCTTCGATCGACATCCTGAAAGATGCCTCTTCTGCTTCTATTTATGGGGTGCGTGCAGCGAACGGAGTCATCCTGGTGACTACTAAAAAGGGAAAAACCGGATCGTCACAGATCAATGTGGAATCCTATGTGGGTATCAAAAACATCCAGAACCGGGTGAAAATGGCCAATGCTTCGCAGTATATTGAGTATTACAACGAAAACCTGGCTTCTACCGGTGCGTCTTACCGGTTGGCAGATGCTTCCCGGCAAATGTATGATACAGATTGGTATGACGAGTTACTCCATACCGGGATAACCACCAATAATGTAGTCTCTTTGTCCGGTGGTACGGAACGGGTAGACTATTTCTTCAGCTACAACTATTATGATGAAAAAGGGTTGCTGGAAGGTCAGAAATACAACCGGACCACGATCCGTAACAATAACGTATATAAGTTTTTCAATAACCGGTTGAAATTCACTCAAAACCTGAATATCTCTTTTTCTAACGAGAGTCCGAAGGATGCCAATGCGTTTAATGAAGCCTACCGCCAGTCTCCTCTGGTTCCTGTGAGATATCCGAATGGAAGATATGGACAGTCGTTTGTCAATACGTCTACCGGAATTGTCGGGTATGACAGACAGGATGAAGAGACCCTGGGAAGGTTGAATTCTATCGGGAACCCTATGTTTAGTATTGCTAACCAGAATGATAAAAATAAAACGGTTTACATTCAGGGGGGTATGGAAGGTGAAGTCCGGATTTTTGATTTCCTGAAATTCAATTCCCGTCTGGGGGTTACCAAGAATTACCTGACGAACCGTAGATTCAATGATATCCGGAATGCCTGGTTGAACAGTGATCCTACCCGTACCCTGGAGGAGTTCAATCGGTATAAAGAAGCGGAACCTACTTCTACCACCTATGCAAATAACTCGTTTCAAGTGGAAGATAAAGAGTATTTCAGGTGGATCTGGGAAAATTATCTGACTTTTAATCAATCCTTTGACAGACATAACGTAGAGGTGGTGTTGGGTGCTTCCCGCGAAAAAACAAATATTGGAAAAGAGATGTTTGCTTTGGGATATGATGTTCCGGAAAAGAGCCAGTACTGGAATGTGAATCTGGCATCTGACCAGTATGCTAAAACGGTCAGACAAACCTATTTCACTCCACGTGCCCTGGCCTCTTATTTTGGCCGTCTGCAATATAATTACGATAATAGATATTACCTGTCTGCCACAGTAAGACGGGATGGTTCCAGTACGTTCCGTTCCAGTGGAGATTATTGGGGTACATTCCCTTCTGTAGGGTTAGGATGGACGATCTCCAGAGAGAGTTTCCTGCAGGATGTGGAATGGCTGGATTTTCTGAAATTGCGTGGTACATGGGGTAAGTTAGGAAACCAGGATGTTCCCCTGAATGTCTCTCAGATCCTGACAGACCCGGGAAGTGCAAGCTATAACTATGTCTTTGGTCCTAATCAGGATCTGGTTTACGGAGCAGCCTATGGTACACCGGCTGTAGGGTTGACCTGGGAGATCACAAAAGAATGGGGACTTGGGTTTGATATGAATACACTGCAGGATCGGCTGACGTTTAATTTCGATTACTATGAAAAGAGAAATACCAACACAATTCTCCATGTAAGTCCGGTATTGAATTCTCCTTATAGCCAGGATTATTATGCTCATGGGGCTGAAGTGAAAAACAATGGGATTGAGTTAGCTATTGGCTGGAGTGATCAGTTGAAGAACGGGTTGTACTATGAAATAAGTGCCAACTATTCTTATAATAAAAACCGGGTGATCAGTATAGAACCTGGATATGACGGATCCACCGGTGGTAGCCTTGCCAACGGACAGATCACCAAACGACTGGCAGAAGGACAACCGCTTTATGCCTGGTGGATGTTTGAAGCGGATGGAGTCTGGCAGACACAGGAAGAAATTAATAATGGTGCTACCTATGGAACTCCGGCTCCCGGCTATCTGAAATATAAAGACCAGAATGGTGATGGCATCATTGATGACCGGGATAAAGTGTATATGGGATCTTATCTGCCAACCTCGAATTATGGGATCCATGTAGGTTTGGGATATAGAAATTTTGACTTCAATATCGATGGATATGGGGTAGCTGGGAATAAAGTCTATAATGGTCTGAAAGGAACCCGTATTGACGGAGGAGAAAATGTGACGTTAGAGACCTTTAAAAACAGATGGACCGGTCCGGGTTCCACCAATGTAAATCCGGGAGCTGACCGGGATGCCTATGCTTCCAGCTATTATCTGGAAAGTGGGGCTTTCTTCCGGGTAAATAACATTACTCTGGGATATACATTCGAGGATCTGGTGATGCCGGGTACGAAGCTACGCTTATACTTCACTGCACAGAATCCATTTGTTATTACCGGATATTCCGGATTTACTCCGGAGATCAATTCGGATGGAGATCCCCGGTTGACGACAGGTGTGGAGCTTTCCGCTTATCCGTCTACCCGTAACTTCCTGTTTGGTGTGAATATCCAGTTTTAACTATCAAATATCTATAGAATTCATATGAAAAGAATATATATAAGCCTGTTAACCTGTGCAATCCTTTGCACAACAAGTTGCAATGACAGTGATTTCCTGGATGTCAAATCACAGGAAAATGTAGAAGCAGAAGACCGTGATGACGTATTTACTCCTGAAATGTTTGTAAATGGAGTATATGGTATGTTTACTGAATGGGACTACGCGTTTTCCTATCTGGGGATTACAGAAATTATGTCTGATAATGCGGATAAGGGAAGCTCCCCCACAGACACGGGAACTGATAAAGATGTGTTGGATAACCTGACCTTCACTCCGTCTGCCGGTTCGTTCGGTGAGATGTGGGCTAACTGGTACACCGCGATCGGCCGTGCTACCCAGGCGATTGAATATACAGAAGATTATGGCCTGACGGATAATGCCTATAAAAACCGTCTGATTGGTGAAGCAAAATTCCTTCGTGCTTTAAATTATTTTTTCCTGGTTCGTGGCTGGGGTGGAGTTCCTATCCAGGAATATAGCCTGGATGAGCGGTCTTCGGCTACTGAAGTATATGCTTATATTGAAAAGGATCTGTTGGATGCCATAGAGGTATTGCCACTGAAAAGTGAGTATGAATCCAAAGATCTGGGACGTGCCACTAAGGGAGCTGCCCAGGGACTGCTCTCTAAAGTCTATCTCTATCAACAAAAATGGCAGGAAGCCTACAACTATGCGAATACTGTCTTGACTTCCGGCCAGTATGCTCTGCATCCTGATTATGAAGAACTATGGCGTGTGGAAACAGAAAACGGCTCCGAATCTCTTTTTGAATTCCAGGGTAGAGGAGAACAGATCGCTCACGGTATTCAACAGTATAGTGAAACCCAGGCACCTCGTGGTGGTGATGGTAACCTATCTTATGGATGGGGATTCAATGTACCATCGGATAATTTGTTGAAAGCTTTTCAGGATGAAGGAGATGAGATCCGTATGTATGGTACGATCATCTTCCGTAATCAGATTTTATATGATGGAAGAAATGTAGGTGCTACTGAAAATCCGATGTATAATATGAAAGCTTATTCCAGCGCTACACAAACAGCAGCAGATGGTGACAAAAATATCCGTTACCTCCGTTTAGGTGAGATATATCTGATCCGTGCGGAAGCAACGAATGAGTTAGGAAATACAGCGCAGGCAATCTTAGACCTGAACGAGATTAGAGCCCGTGTAAACCTGAATCCGACCACTGCTTCTTCACAGGCAGACCTTCGGAAAGCGATCTGGCATGAACGTCGCCTGGAACTGGCATTTGAACATGACCGTTGGTTTGATCTGGTGCGTACTGGTGAAGCAGCGGAAGCTATGAGAGCAAATGGCAAGAACTTCATTGTTGGTAAACACGAATTATTCCCAATCCCTTATCAGCAATTATTGGATACTCCAAATATTGAGCAGAATCCGGGTTGGTAATTTATTTTGATGAATTATTTAGGAAAGAGGGGGAGTTACTCTCCCTCTTTTTTCCCTGATAGGAGGTTGTGTTTTTAGAAGTAATTATTCATAATAGAGTATTAATTCTCCTCAAGAGGGGAATTAAAATAACAACAAACAAGAAGATGAAAAAATTTTGGTTAACAATTGGGGTGTTGGCAGGTATGATGGGGAGTTCCTTATCGGCTCAATACAACAACCCGCAAATGGATCAGTTTATTGATGATTTGATGAATAAAATGACCCTCGAAGAGAAATTGGGGCAGTTAAATTTGCCAAGCTCCGGGGATATTGTGACCGGGCAGGCGAAAAGTAGTGATATCGGTGAGAAAATTAAGAACGGACAGGTCGGAGGACTTTTTAATATAAAAGGAGCAGAAAAGATCCGCGAAGTACAAAGAGTCGCTGTGGAAGAGAGCCGCATGGGTATTCCTTTGCTGTTTGGTATGGATGTGATTCATGGGTATGAAACGGTTTTTCCCATACCTTTAGGAATTGCTGCTACCTGGGATATGGAAGCGATTGAACAGTCTGCCCGTATTGCAGCTATTGAAGCCAGTGCAGATGGTATTTGCTGGACATTCAGTCCGATGGTGGATATTTCCCGGGATCCACGCTGGGGACGTTTTTCCGAAGGTAACGGAGAGGATCCTTTCTTAGGGGGAGAGATCGCCAAAGCCATGGTGAAAGGTTATCAGGGATATGGCAATACGCTTTATTCCACAAATTCACATATTATGGCCTGTGTAAAACACTATGCGTTGTATGGAGCCGGAGAAGCGGGTCGTGACTATAATACTGTAGACATGAGCCGGAACCGGATGTTTAATGAATATATGTATCCCTATCAGGCTGCTGTCGATGCGGGTGTAGGAAGTGTGATGGCTTCTTTTAATGAAATAGACGGGGTGCCGGCTACAGCTAATAAATGGTTACTGACAGATGTATTACGGGATCAATGGGGATTCCAGGGTTTTGTTGTAAGTGACTATACAGGCGTTCAGGAAATGGTGGACCATGGGATCGGTGATTTGCAAACGGTTTCAGCCCGTGCCGTGAAAGCTGGTTTGGATATGGATATGGTGAGCGAAGGCTTACCGGGAACACTGGCTCAGTCATTAGCTGAAGGAAAAGTTTCCCAGCAGAATATTGATTTGGCCTGTCGCCGTGTGTTGGAAGCGAAATATGTGTTAGGTTTATTTCAGGACCCTTATAAATTCTGTGATCTAAACCGGGCAAAAACAGAGATCTATACGGATGCTCACCGTGCGGTAGCCCGTAAGATCGCTTCTGAAAGTTTTGTTCTGTTGAAAAACGAGCAGGTGTTACCTCTTAAAAAAACAGGGAACTATTGCTGTAGTAGGACCATTGGCCAATACACGTTCCAATATGGTCGGAACCTGGAGTGTGGCTGCTAATCTGTCGACTCCTGCCATGGTAGTGGAAGGTATACAGGTGGTTGCCGGGAATCAGGCTAAGGTAGTATATGCAAAGGGAAGTCATTTGATTAGTGATGCTGCTTACGAAGAAAGAGCTACCCTGTTTGGCCGTTCACTGGGTCGTGAGAACGAACCCCGTACGGATAGCCAGTTATTACAGGAAGCGTTGGGCATAGTTAAGGATGCGGATGTCATTGTGGCCGCACTGGGAGAGTCCTCAGAGATGAGTGGAGAGTCCAGTAGCCGTTCGGAGTTGGATATTCCGGATGTACAAAAAGAATTATTGGCAGAACTATTGAAAACCGGTAAGCCGGTTGTCCTGGTCTTGTTTACAGGCCGTCCGTTGACCCTGACATGGGAAGATGCGAATGTACCTGCGATTCTGAACGTATGGTTCGGTGGTAGTGAAGCAGCGTATGCTATTGGGGATGTTTTGTTTGGGGATGTAAATCCTTCCGGTAAACTGGTAGCTACTTTCCCGCAGAATGTAGGTCAGATACCTTTGTATTATAATCATAAAATTACAGGCCGTCCGTTGGAACAAGGCCGTTGGTTCGAGAAATTCCGTAGTAATTACCTGGACGTAACCAATGAACCGTTGTATCCTTTCGGTTACGGACTAAGCTATACTACCTTTACGTATGGGGATGTGAAATTGAATATGAATGAAGTAACAGCCGGTGGTTCCGTAACAGCCAGCGTAACAGTTACCAACAGTGGAAATCTGGATGGAGCGGAAGTCGTTCAGTTATATATCCGTGATGTGGTAGGAAGCATTACCCGTCCCATAAAAGAACTGAAGGGATTTGAAAAGATTTTCCTGAAAGCCGGGGAAACGAAAACGGTTGAATTTGCGATTACTCCTGAGTTGTTGAAATTCTATAACTATGATTTGAACTATGTCGTAGAGCCGGGAGATTTCGAAGTGATGATCGGAGGCAATAGCCGGGATGTGAAAAAAGCAATTTTTACTTATAAATGATACAGTTGAATATGAAGAGGTTGAATATGTATTACCTGATTATTGGGGTCCTGATCCTGTTTACCGGTTGTAAACAGGGAAGCATTGTTATTCAGGATGAAACGCCTGATATAGGTAGTGTCATAACAGATGAGGCATTATTAGATAGTGTTCAGAGACGAACTTTCCTTTATTTTTGGGATGGAGCAGAACCTAATAGCGGGTTGGCGAGGGAACGGTTCCATGTGGATGGTGTATATCCTGAAAATGATAAACATGTGGTCACTTCCGGCGGAAGCGGATTTGGTATCATGGCTATTATTGCAGGGATAGACCGGGGATATATTACCCGTGAAGAGGGGGTGGAACGGTTTGAACGTATCCTCAACTTTCTGGAAACTGCAGATTCGTTTCATGGTGTTTATCCTCACTGGTGGGACGGTGAAACTGGCAAGGTAAGGGGTTTTAGTGCGAAAGACAATGGGGGAGACCTGGTCGAAACCTCTTTCCTGTTTCAGGGATTGTTGACCCTGCATCAATATTATGTAAACGGTTCGGACCGGGAGCAATCCATTGCAGCCCGTGTGGATAAACTCTGGAGAG
>JAJQEE010000004.1 GCA_021201865.1 Tannerellaceae bacterium
ATTTTATATTTGTTTTTTGTGAATTCTATGTTAAACTAATGTATATGGGTAAAGAAAGGAGGAAAGATTCCATATGGCACTGGAATAATTATTAATCGAACTAATAAAATTTAATTATGCAAAAGAGAGTAAGTACAATTCTAATACTATTAACGATAAGTTTAGGAATAAAAGCGCAATATTTAATAGATACTCCCTATGAGTATCCGGTGAGACCTGGTTCGGATGAATGGGCCGCTTTTACGACAGGGCAGCAAATGGTAGATGCCTGCCAGATCCCTACGGATATTTTAAGTAAACTAACCACAAAGGCGCTGGCGGAAACCTGTATGAACTATCCTTTGTTCTTTCAATATACAGCCTCCAATGACGAACGGGATGGGATTGCTTATATGATCAATAGCTTCAATGGTTTGAAGGAATTAAGCAACCGGAAGGATGGAGTAATTGAATTAATGAATATCTATCAGGAAATGCCCTTAGAACCGGCAGTTCTTTCGAGATCACTCCATGGAAATAAGACCATTCTACATGTGGGATATGTTGAACTGTTATTATCAAATGAAGAATTTTTCCAACATTTATCATCACAGCAGGATCTTGATAAATTGAAAAAGATTACGCTTGAGAAATATCAGGGAAAAGTAGCTAACAGGGATGCTTATAGTCTGTTTGGTCTACAAAAGTCTCTTTTGTTGGGGGCAAAGGTTCTGGAAAAACAGATTATCAAAGAAAATCATCTACTCAACAACAAACGATTAAGAATTTCATCAAAACTTATGCTAATTCAGAACCTCAGTTGTTTACTGAAATATCGAAAATAATCTCAGAATGAAATCTAATCACAGAATCTGTTTCTTTTTTGCCTGTTCATCTGTTTCTTCTTTTCCTGTACCAAGGAAGAAAATGAGGAAGATCAGTTATATCTGGATTTAATCCGGGATAGATTAGCTTGTATGAATATGCCTCGTCCTGAGGGATCCTACAATTATCCCGTTTATCCGGGAATGAAAGCATGGGAGTCTTTGGAAACGGAAAACGAAAAATTTCAGGTATGTCAGATCCCATTTTCTATTTTGGAATCTATGTCTACGCAGGCTGTGATTCAGGCTATCTGGGAATATCCTTTTTTTACGGATATTGCTGAAGAAGGAGGAAATTTTCAGGCAAGTTTTGACAGGATTATTAAACAGACAAACTCATATAAAGAACTGGAAACAAGGAGGGACGGCGGTAAGTATTTGTTGGAACGTTATCAGAAAATGCAACGGTTAGCAGGTGAAGATTTACTGGCAAAATCGTATGAAATATTTTTTTTGCAATCAGAAATGTTATATCAGCTTTCTTATCCGGAACGGATCTATGCTGTACAAACTATTCTGGAGAGAAAAAACAAAGAGAAAATTTCTACGCTTTTTCTGATGGGTAGATTAATGGAAGGTGTTTTCTTCCCACCATTGATGGAAGAATTAGAGAGAAATCAAATTTTAAAGACTTTTCTGGAAACATCAGCTATTGACCGGCTGGATGATTCATTTATAAACAAGATCGTTTCGAATGCAGAAGAATTCCTTGTTTATAAGAATGAAGGATATTTAGAACTTATAAAAGATGAGTTAGACTGTATGAATATGCCTCGTCCGGAAGGTTCCTTTGATTATTATCTGTATCCTGGAATGAAAGAGTGGAGTCTTTTTAAATACACTTCTCATATGTTCACTACTTCTCAGATACCGGAAAGTCTTTTGAAAGATATGTCTACACAGGCTATTATTCAGGCTATTTGGGAATATCCGTTCTTTTTTGAATTGGCTCCATTATTGGACGATAATTATGAATGGGTTTTCCACACGGTAATTGGTTCGACAAATGCTTATCAGGAGTTAGTGACACGTGAGAAGTTGGTAAATATTTGTTAGAACGATACAGACCTATGGATTTTATTGGAGCGGCTGTAATGCACCCTAAGAATTTCGAATTGTTTTTTTGTCAATATGATTTTTATCTCAGTTAAATGATAAAGAAAAGGTGGAGGTTGTAGAATTGGCTTTTGAGAAAGAATTTATAAGACAAGAATATTATGGTGTAGTAAGTGCAACAAGTCAGATTTCATGGTTTTTAATCGGTCGGACGATGCAGAGTGCTGGCTATACTCCTTTTATAAAAGAAGTGGAGAAAAAAGAAAATCTTCGATATTTTTTGGAATCATTCTATATTGATAAAAGGCCGTCCCAAAAAGAACAAACTGAATTAATGTTCTTGTCTATTTATGAATATGGTTTACAGTATATTAAGCAATATATTTAATTGTTATTTGAAATTTATTACATTAAAACTAATATGTATGAAAATAAAATATTTTTTAATAATTCTATGGATTTTTGTTTTAGGAATAATTCATGCACAGAATTCTGTTACGGTTTATACACCTGCAAATAATGCAGTGGAAGGATATCCTTTACAGGAGTTTTCGCTAACAGAAATCACAACTATTAATAATCAATATATCTCAGCATATCCTTCCGCCACATTAATCGGAAATGCATCACAAACCTATAATTGTCATAGTTATGCATGGAATATTTCAGCAGGAGGAACTACAATATGTTGGATAAATCAAAAAACTAGAAGTGGTGAGGCAAACATAAGTAAATATTGGTCGGAAAACACATATATGAGTACGACTGAAGCGAATGCCTATAAAATCTTTTATTATAATGGGGATCACTCTGCTACGCGATCTTCAGTGGCTGGATATTATGAATCCAAATGGGGGGCTGCTCCATTAATGAGACATGCTCCTACATATGGACCGGCATCTTGTAATATGACTTCAAGGCAGTATTATATTCCACGAACCAGTAGTATTTCCGGAGCAACGAATCTTTCCTGGTCAGGAGACTATATTTCTGAATTGTATTCAGCAGATTTGGTATATAAATCCAAAATGGGAGCTTATAAATGGTCTACAAATAATGCAAAGAATGCACAGATTTTAGCAAATGATGGAAATGGTTCTAATGCAGGTGCTATCTTCTATGCTGCTGGTATTTACCAAATATATTGTTCTTTTATCACAAGCACAGGGCAAACCTATAACCAGGCCAGTTTAAAGGTAACCATTCTCAATAATGGCTACCGGATTTTATATGATTCTTCTGCAAAAACATTAGAATTAGTCAGGACTGCGGGTGAAACGGATTTGAAAGGAAAGAGTACTGCTCCTTATCAGGTTATTAATTTGTTGTCTGGTGCTGTCGTAAATAATGGTGGAATGAATTTGAATGGGGATAGAGTCTCGTTGAGTTCTCTACCGAAAGGCGTATATGTTGTTCATCTGAAAATTGATGAATTAAATCAGTTGACAGAAAAGATCGTTATTCAATAGTTCTGTTTGTTTTTTGCGTAATATATCAATATCCGGACTTTTTCTTATTTGTTGAGAAAAGTCCGGATATTATTTATTGTAAGTGAAAGAGGTCAACCGCTTTTTCTAAAATATCAAAGGAAATCCACCTTTCCGGTATGCATATGATAGATCGCCCCAACGATTAGGATTTCGCCGTTGTCTTCCATCTCTTTCAGGATGGGACTGTTTTTACGTACTTCTTCTACCACGAGTTCCACATTGTGTTCACACACGGCAGCGACGAATTTACTGTTTGATGAAGCAGTTTCACCACTAAAGTTTACTTTTGCTCCTTCGACTGCGGGCTTGATCTTGGCTAATAAGGTGGTGATATTTCCTAATTCTACATCATCGATCGCTGATTTGATTGCACCGCAGTACTCATGTCCTAAAATGACGACAGCTTTGGCTCCTGAAACCTTACAGGCGTACTCCATACTCCCTAACATATCCGGATTGACAATATTGCCGGCTACCCGGGCCACAAAAATGTCACCAATTCCTCTGTGAAATATATCTTCCACCGGTACGCGGGAATCTAAACAGGAGAGGATCACCGCTTTGGGATATTGTCCTAACGCAGCATCCCGGACCCTTTCCGTATTGTTACGTACGGTGAGTTCATCATCCATAAACTCCTGATTCCCTTTTTTAAGGATCTCAATTACCTCCTGAGGCGTTAATTTAGACTGTTCTTCAGCAGTCAGTACCTTGTTGACTAAAATGTCATCTACAGGAATTTCTTCCATATCTTTGTTTTTAGTTGTTCCTGTTTCATTACAGGAAATGGTTCCTAAAGCAAAAATTACAGATAGAAGTAGGTAGAACTTTTTCATATGACTTGTATTTCGTTATAATTTCCTGACAAATATCGTGTAAAGATGTTTAATGTTAAACACTTTTGTGGATTATTTTGTTGGTTTTGTAACTTGTGGATTATAGTTTATAACCACATTTTCGGAGAGCAATTTCTTTGCATTCATACCGGTTGATCTTACCGTTTCCCGCGGATGGAATAGATTCAACCTGAATGATCTGCCGGGGATAATAATAGGCCGGTAATGCATTTTTTATCTCTTTTTCCAGTTGATGAACTTCCTCCTTGTTTGAGGTAAGTAAAACAAGCTGTTCTCCCAGTTTGGGATCGGGCACAGAAGTGATCGCAAAAGGGGAAGAAAGAAGGCCGGCTACTATTCGTTCCACCGTTTCGATCTGAATTTTTATGCCTCCACTATTGATCACATTATCTTTTCTTCCTTTCACAAGGAACCGGTTATCCGGCAGGATCTCTCCTATATCATGGGTTTGTATCACGTTCCCGCTGATGGAAGGTGCGTCAATTTGAATGCAACCTTCTTCATCTGTGGTTATTTTTACGGAGGGAAAGGGAGTGTAGGCCAGATCTCTTTCCGGTCCATTTAGTTGTCTGAGTGCAATGTGAGATAATGTTTCTGTCATCCCGTAAGTAGAGTATATACGGTTAGGCAGGCAGGAGAGCTTTTCTTCTAAAGAAAGATCAATGGCACTTCCTCCGATAATAAGGATCTTTATCTTTTCAAGCTGTCCTTTTTCTCCGGGAACCTGTAAACTATTATAGACCTGTAGAGGAACCATAGCTGCAAAGTCGATAGGCATCGCCATCTCACTTAACGGATGCCCGGATGCCGGACGTACGATCAGGTTTAATCCGGCGATCAAGGCACGGACTACCATCATTTTGGCACCGATATATTTCAAAGGCATACAAAGTAAGGCTGTATCTCCCGGATGAAGATTCAGGAAAGAGCAGGTCATACGGGCACTTTGCATCATCTGTTCCTTTGGAACGGAAAGGTGTTGAGGTATTCCGGTAGAGCCGGAGGTCTGGACGGATAAACAGGGAGAATCATTAAACCATTCCCTGAGAAAATCTCTCAGTTCCCGGAATGTCTCCCGGTATTTTTCCGGAAGTGGGAAACTGTCAGAAGAAAAGTCCCGGGACGTATAGCATATGCCTTCTATCCATATTTGCTGTTTCTTCCGGTCAGGAGTATAAGGAAAACAATCTGCCATGTATCTGATCATTAAATACGATTCATGCTGGTGAATAAAGAGTGGGAAGGAGATGTCCCTTGCGGATCATACCACAAACAATCCTTTTGTATGGATAAAGGCATCTCTATATTATTCGTAAACAATCCTCCTGTTCCTAATCCCTGAGGGAGTGGATTGGAGAAAGTCGCACACCACTGAGCGATTGCATTTAGTCCGATGTTGGACTCCAATGCCGAAGTGATCCACCAACCTATTTGCCGTTTTTCAGCTTCCCGGATCCATTCTTCCCCTCCGGAAATACCTCCGTGTAGAGAGGGTTTCAGGATGATATACTGCGGACGGATCCATGAAAGGAGTTTTTCTTTCTCCGGAAGTTGATTACAACCGATCAGTTCTTCATCCAACGCAATAGGAAGCGGGGTACAGGCTGTCAATTGTACCATTTCTTCCCACTGTCCGGCCCGTATAGGCTGTTCAATCGAGTGAAGATCCAAATTCGCTAATTGTTCTAATTTTTGCAAAGCATCCGCAGGAGAGAAGGCACCGTTGGCATCCACCCTTAATTCGATGTCTTTAGATGAAAAATGGGAACGGATATAGCGAAGAAGTGCTAATTCCTTTTCAAAATCAATCGCTCCTATCTTCAGTTTAATACAGCGAAATCCCTGCTCCATCTTTTTTTCTATCTGTTTCAACATCTCCCTATATTCCCCCATCCAGATCAGACCATTGATTGGAATACCTGCTTTTCCCTGTGAAAAAGGAGTTTCCCACAACGCAAAGCTATTTCTTTCATATTGCCGGAAAGCTGTTTCCAAAGCAAAGAGAATAGAGGGATAAGGGCGGAGCGCTTCCCTGTCGATCTGTCCGCTTTCCGCTGTGTTCCGGCAGATCTCCGTTAAGACTGACTCATAGTTCTCTGTCAGATCACAACTCAGATCCGGTAAAGGAGCACATTCACCTACTCCCCATCTGTCCGGATCCTCCCGGGAGGTTAAAAGAATATACCAGACTTTGCGGGTGGTATATACGCCACGGGAAGTTCCGGCCGGTTGTCTGAACCGGAGCAGGTGAGG
This sequence comes from Tannerellaceae bacterium, assembly GCA_021201865.1. Lineage (GTDB taxonomy): Bacteria > Bacteroidota > Bacteroidia > Bacteroidales > Tannerellaceae > UBA4116. Next base: position 6,520 of record JAJQEE010000004.1, read on the forward strand.
AACTATTTTTAAATTCAAAATGGACAATTGAAAATGGATAATGAATGAAACAAATTCCTTTTTTTATTATTTATGAATTGAGAATTAACAATTTTCAATTCTCAATTTTTCATGGATCAGGGGAATTTCGGGAACTGTTTGAAGTCCGGTTTCCGTTTTTCTAAGAACGCATGTTTTCCTTCCTGGGCTTCATCTGTCAGATAGTATAGGAGGGTTGCATCCCCGGCTAACTCCTGAATACCAGCCTGACCGTCTAACTCAGCATTTAATCCGGCTTTGATCATACGCAGTGCCATCGGGCTGTGCATCATCATGGTTTCTGCCCAGTCCACCACTTCATCTTCTAATTGTTCCAAAGGAACCACCTTATTCACTAATCCCATGTCCAATGCTTCCTGTGCATTATATTGACGGCAAAGGAACCAGATCTCCCGGGCTTTTTTCTGTCCTACGATACGTGCCAGATAGGAAGAACCAAAACCGGCGTCAAAACTACCCACACGGGGACCGGTTTGTCCGAAGATCGCATTTTCGGAAGCAATAGAGAGGTCGCATACGACATGCAGCACATGTCCTCCGCCGATCGCATATCCGTTCACCATGGCTACTACCGGTTTCGGTAGAGAACGGATCTGCTTCTGGACATCGAGTACACTCAGGCGGGGAACACCATCTTTCCCGATGTAGCCTCCCTTTCCTTTTACATTCTGGTCTCCACCGGAACAAAATGCTTTGTCTCCGGCTCCCGTGATCACTACGACACAAATATCCGCTTCTTCCCGGCAAATGCGCAGGGCATCACTCATTTCTCCGGTAGTCGTAGGAGTAAATGCGTTTCTGTAACGGGGACGGTTAATGGTGATCCGTGCGATACCATTGTAGAAGTCAAATAAGATATCTTCGTATTCTTTGATCGTTTGCCATTCTCTGATTGTAGCCATAGCTATTTATTGTTTTAAGTGATGATAATAATTTCTTACTATGTCCGCGTTTTGCTCCATGGAAGTATGGACTTCCAGCAGGACAGGTCTTTCTTCCCGGTCACTGGTAAATATATTTAAATGGGCTGTCAACTCTTTTTCGTTGGTAGCGGAAAGATAGAGGAAGCCGAGGGATTCCGCCCAGCCTTTCGCAGTGGCAGTATGTGCTCCGGCAATATAAGGATTTAATGCTTCGGAACGGTTTAATCCCGGTAGTGCATGGAAGATCTCTCCTCCGCCATTATTGTTCAGCAGGATCCGGAGATTTTTATTTACATGATTATTCCATATCCCATTCATATCATAAAAGAAACTCAGGTCACCAATCAGCAAAAATGTCAATTGTTTACTGACGGCAGCGTAACCGGTAGCACTGGATAAAGAACCGTCAATACCATTAGTTCCCCGGTTACAATAGACCGCTACGGATTCCGGCAGAGGGAAGAGTTGAGCATACCGTATAGTGGAACTATTGGCCAGATGTAGAGCGGCCCCTGCCGGAAGGGATTCCATCAGTGTCCGGACGGCATACAAATCGGAGAAAGGCAGCTCCGGATGCCGGAGTTCCCGGGATCTTTGTTCCCATAAAGAAACATAGGCGTTGTCTTTTGTCCGGACCGGCCGGTCCAGGCTGTTCAGTTGTTGCAGAAAGAGTACCGGGTCTGTTTCAATAACATCTGTAACAGACTGGTAAGTATCTACTATTTCACCTGTGCAGGAGGTGATATGCCAATGAGTGGCCGGTTTACTATTCCGTAGGAACTGCCGGATCCGTTTGGATACGATATGTCCACCCAGGGTAATCAACAGATCCGGTGTATAAGCGGAGTGGTCATCCGGAGATAGGGTATATAATAAACTATCAAAATTCCCGATAAGGGAGGAAGATTGTATATTGGCCAGGTGTTCCGCAATCACCACACAGGGATATTGTTCCACAAAACGGTCTATTGTTTTTTGTAATTCCCTGTCTGGTAACATCTGACCGATCATCAGCATACAACGGGTACTATGGTTCAACTTTTCGCTGTATATCTTCAGATCTGTGCCACTGATTGTTCTGACCGGGGAGGGATACCGGATCTTTTTTACTTCCGGAAGTTCCCGGGTCGTATACCGGAATAACGGTTCGGAAAGAGGAACGTTGATCTGTACCGGTCCCGGACTTCCGGCATGGGTTAATGCCAGCATCGCTTCGTTGATCAACCGGTTACAATACCACTCTTCCTCAGCGGTAACGGGTTCCGGTAACTGAACAGACTTTTTAACCAGTGTATTAAATATGCCCGGCTGAGGCAGGGTTTGTCCATCCATCTGCCCGATCCATGAAGCCGGCCTGTCCGCAGTAATCACTAATAGAGGAAGTTGTTGGTAAAATGCTTCAGCAACGGCTGAGCCGAGATTCAGCACCGCAGTTCCGGACGTACAGCAAACGGCCACTGGCTGTTGCGTATGTTGAATGATCCCAATCGCAAAAAAACCGGCACTCCGTTCATCAACGACCGTATAACAGGAAAAGAATGCATCCGCCACCAGCGAATGAACGACCGGAGAATTGCGGGAACCGGGCGATAAGACCACCTGTTTGACTCCATGAGCTTTTAACAGGGCTACTAATTGCAGTACATTATTTTTGTCCGAGTACATCATTTAACGGGTGATTGCTAACATCGTTTGTAGTTTATCCGCGGTCTCTTTCCACTCTTCTTCCAAAGTGGAGGAGGAGAGCAGGCCACTACCCGCATACAAAGTAAGCGTTTCTTTTCTTAATTGCATACACCTCAGATTCACATACAGGTCACTTTTACCGGCCGGATCCATCCAGCCGATAAAGCCGGAATAATATTTTCTCTCATGTCCTTCATTTTGAAGGATGAATTTAAAAGCCTTTTCTTTCGGAAGTCCGCAGATCGCAGGAGTCGGATGGAGCAATTCCAGCAAATTTCCTAAATGGGAGTTGTCCGGTAAAGAGAACCGAAAATCTGTTTTCAGATGGGCCAATTCTCCGGCACGAACCGTATAAGGTCCTTCCTCCGCCGGATGAATCCCAAAAGAGAGTAGTTTTTCTTGGATATAACGAGCCACTAACTGTTGTTCCTCCCGGTTCTTCTCATCCCAGTCCGTAGGCAGTTCTCCCTGTAGCAAAGGCTGGGTTCCCGCCAGTGCTACTGTATGCCAGTCTGGCCCCTCACCGGAAAGAAGGATCTCCGGTGTACTTCCTAACCAGGTTCCGGTCTGTGGAGTATGGCAGAGGTAGACATACGAACGGATATATCGTTCACAGGCCATGGAAAATGCTTTAGCCGGTGAAAAATCCGTTTTCCGTGCTAAGGTGATATGCCGGGAAAGGACTAATTTATCCAGCTCTTTATTTTTTAAAGGAAAAAGGAATAAAGAAAAGATCCGTTCATAGTCCGTCTTCTCTGTACCGGCAGGACCACACGCCTCTTCCGGAATGAGAGCGGAAGAGAAGGATGCTGGTTGGTTAGGAAGTTCCCAGCAGTCCGGACGTATAATAATAATAGGGCACCTTTCAGATATCTCGAAAGGGGCTATAACAAAACCGGTTTGATTATTCAGGTCTTCAATCGTATGAATACATTCCGCATCTCCTGCAGTTTGCATCAGGAAATGAGGGACTGTTTCACCGGGGATCCGGTAAAGAGCAAAACTGCAATTATGCCTGATCAGTTCATCTACTATACGGAGTTGATCAGATGTCATTTTTTCTTTAATACACTATTGACAACACGGATAGAGGAGACTAATTTGTCGGTGGAGGTAAATACATCCACATTCCAGACATGTGAAGATCTTCCTTTATGGATAATGGTTCCGACGGCACGCACAGTATCTCCTTCATACGCAGAAGAGACATGATTCCCGCTTACCTGCATCCCGACAATGATCTCATCCGGTTGACACAGGATCATGGATCCCAGGCCAGCGATGGTTTCAGCAAGTGCCAGCGTGGCTCCGCCATGCAGGATACCGAAGGGCTGCCGGGTACGGACATCCACCGGCATCGTGGCTTCGATCCGGTCTTCCGATGCATAGGTGTACTGTATGCCCAGATTGCCCATTAATGCATGTTTCGCACGGGCATTGATCTGGTCTAAAGGAATATTGGAGGGAGTGACTTTCGCAATGATATGCTTTTCTACGGCTTTGGCCACCCCATCTTCATTATTGGTTGCTGTTTCGTAATCCGTACATCTTTTCACAGCCAGCACGGCATTTCCCATCGCTATCCCTAAACCGGCCATCTGGATCATAGAGATATCGCAGACACCGTCGCCGATAGCGATCATCTCTTCCGGAGTCACACCGGTCTTCTCCATCAAGACACCTAACGTATTCGCTTTATTAATGAACTCCGGTACGACTTCAAGGAAGAAATTTTCCGAACGAAACACATCCAGCGTACCGTTAAGCCGTCTTTTCCAGTGGTTTTCCAAACCGACTAATTTCTCTTCCTCATCACTGACCAGGATACATTTGCAGGGTGAGAATGTGATCGCTTCCGGAAAGTTTTCCACTTCTACCACCTGCATATTATTCAAAGCTGCTTCCGCCTGAATATGTAGATTGTCAGCCTTATTGGTAATAATACTGTCTTTATGATAAGTGAAGATCGGGAAATCATTTTTCAATGCCTTCTTATAAAGATAAGGGAACATGACCGGATCGATCCGTTTCTCAAATAATAGTTCGCCTGTCTGCATATTAAAGATCTGTCCTCCGTTATAGGAAAGAACATACCCTCCGTATTTTTCCAGTTCCAGTTCTTTAGCCAGTGGGAACACTCCATGGGTAGACCTGCCGGAAGCCAGCACAATATGAATACCCATTTGCTGGACTTTCTTTAATATGGCAAGGGTATGGGGAGTAATCTGTTTTTCGTCGTTTAGTAATGTCCCATCTACATCGAGGACTAATAATTTGTACTTCATAGCTCTCTTAATTTAGTCGTTAAAATAGGGAAGTAGTCTACTTTTCTCCGGCCGGATCATTTAAAAAGTGCTTTTAATTTCTCCGGTTCACAGACTACCGCATTCCTATTACAAATGTAAAACTAATTTTGGGTAATAGGGATAATTCGTCCATATTTCGTAACATATTGATACAACTCTTTGTAAAATCTGTGCGAAGTCAGGGTCTCACTATCACCGATCATAATTAATTTCATTTTTGCTCTTGTCATGGCTACATTCATCCGGCGCAGGTCGTTCAGGAAACCGATCTGACCGGCTTCGTTGGCCCGTACCAGACTGATCAGGATCACATCCCGTTCCTGTCCCTGAAACCCGTCTACCGTATGGACGGCGATCAGTTTTCGGTAAGGTTTGAAAAAAGGCTCCTGCCGGATCAGTCTCCGGATGTAATGAACCTGGGCTTTGTAAGGAGAGATCACGCCAAAATCGATGCTCTCTTCCAGTACCCGCTCTTTCCCTATCTTTTCCAGATATACCTGTAATTGTAGAACAGTTAACCGGGCCTCTTGTTTATTTATCCGGCTCATACTTTCTGATTGTTGGCTCTCTTCATACCGGCATCCGGCCGTATCCAACCAGACAACCGGTGTGTCATAAGCCAGAATGCCCCGGTCCTTTACTTCCGGAGCAGCGATCAACTGATCCTGGTAAAAATAACGGGAGGGAAAATGCATAATATCCGCATGCATTCTGTACTGGATCTTTAAAAGAGAAACGACTTCCGGTTTGCGCACGGCAATTTTCTGCATCAGTGTTTGATCTAATCCTCCTTTGGCTGCTTCAAAACATTTGATCGTAGGAGGTAACTGATGATGATCCCCGGCCAATACGACGCGATCCGCTTTCCCGATGGCTACCCAGCAAGCTGCTTCCAATGCCTGGGCTGCTTCATCTATAAAAAGGGTCGTGAAGTGGCGATTCATTAAGGTCCGGTTGGCAGAACCGATCAGCGTACAGGCAATTACCCGCGCCTCACTGAACAGGTCTGCATCGATCTGAATTTCCAGTTCCGTAGCCCGGAATCGTAGCCGGGATAAACGGTTCCGGATGGTATCTTTCTCCTCCCGGCTTTTTCTGCGGAGGGAAGATTGAGTTTCCCGGATCGCCTTCCGGACACCCCATAATTCCGGATAGGCCGGATGAGATTCGAAAAGCCTCTCATAGGTAAAAGAAAGCATTTTGTCATTGACCCGGGTCGGATTGCCGATCCGTAGCACAGGTACTCCCCGGTCCACTAATTTTTCAGAGATCCAGTCTACGGCAATATTACTCTGGGCACAGACCAGGACCTGGTTTTCCCGGTGAAGTGTTTCATAGATCGCTTCGACTAACGTGGTGGTTTTCCCGGTTCCGGGAGGACCATGTACGATATATACATCTTTGGACCGGAGCACATTGTTTACTGCGGATTCCTGAGAGGAATTCAACCATGGAAAACGGACCGGAAAAAGATCCCTTATTCCTGCCGGCACATTTCCGCATAACACGTCCCGCAGATGGGCCAGTCTGTTATTCTTTGCCTGTAGGGCAGTAGTCAGCCCATGAAACATCGTTTTATAACTGGTCTCATCGAAATAGAGTTGTACCCCGGGATTCGTTGTCTGCTGTAATTCTGTTAGTGCAGCCGGAGAGGGAAGAACCACTACCATCCGGTCCTCTTCCACATAGCTGATCGTACCGGAAAAGGAAAGGAAGCGGAGTTTCCCACTACTGTCAGTAGTAAAAAAGCACACCGGCTTTCCATGTTCAAACGTATGTTCTACTTCTCTGTTTTCCCGTCTTTCTATTTCAACGACCAACTGGTCTAACGAATTATAATAGCTTTTACTCTGCATCACCGGATGCCAGCAAACACCTTGTTGTATTTTCTTCCACATCCCAGCCTGTTCTGTCTGCTGTTGATAGAATTCCTTTTCGAATTCATACTCCTTTTTCAGCAGATCATAGTGCTCCTGAAGCGCTGTTAAAGGATGCTGAGGTTTGTCTTTAGACATGTATGATCATTATTTTAACTGCAAACGTACAAAAAAAGATTACCTTTGTCCTCGTCTTTTTACGCGAAAACAGAGTACATATGGATAATATAACCCAATCACAGATTCTACATCTTATCCACCGGGAGATCCTTCCGGCTATCGGATGCACAGAGCCTGCGGCCGTTGCCCTTGCCACCGCTAAAGCTGTTGAAACATTAGGAAAGGTCCCGGAAAGAACGGAAGTGTATCTCAGTGCCAACGTATTGAAAAATGCTATGGGAGTGGGCATCCCCGGAACCGGAATGGTCGGGCTTCCTATTGCTATTGCGCTGGGAACGGTGATTGCGGACGCTTCCTATGGATTGGAAGTCCTGAAAATGTTGACACCGGAGATAGTCGCACAGGCCAAAGAGATTGTTAACGGAAAATCCATCTCTGTTTCTTTAAAAGAAGAGGTACATAAATTATATATCGAAGTGATCTGTATTTCCGGGACGGACCGGGTAAAAGTGATCCTTGCGCAGCAGCACACCCAATTTGTCTATATAGAGAAAAATGGAACTGTGGAATTAGACATCCGTTCTTCCGTGCTGGAATCTGACGGCGTATGTCCGGAAGAGGATCTGTTACTTTCCTATGACCTGGTCTACCGTTTTGCAACGGAAATGCCGTTGGAAGAGATCCGGTTTATCTGCCAGACAGCAGAGCTGAACAGGGAGGCTGCACGCTCTTCTTTAGCGGGTTCCTATGGACATTCGGTAGGAAAGACCATCTCCGGAACCTATGGCCGGAAATATATGGGTGAATCTGTTTTTACCCGGATGTTGACCGTAACGGCCGCTGCCTGTGATGCCCGTATGGACGGAGCCATGATTCCTGTGATGAGTAATTCCGGCAGTGGAAACCAGGGAATCGCCGCCACGTTGCCGGTTATCTCTTTTGCCGAAGATATCCGGGCTACGGAAGAACAGTTGATACGGACATTAGTCATGAGTAATCTCCTGGTGATCTACATTAAACAAAGCCTCGGACGGTTATCCGCCTTGTGTGGTTGTGTCGTGGCTGCAATAGGAGCCAGTTCCGGAATTACTTATCTGATGGGTGGGGACAGAATACAGATTTCCTATGCCATTAAAAATATGATCGGTAACATTACCGGAATGATCTGTGACGGAGCCAAGCCCAGTTGTGCACTGAAAGTCTCCAGTGGGGTTTCGACCGCCATGTTATCCGCCATGATGGCTATGGAGGATAAAGTGGTTACAGCTATGGAAGGGATCATTGACGAAGACGTAGATAAGACGATTGCCAATTTGACCCGTATTGGTTCCAAAGGGATGGAAACCACAGACAAAATGGTATTGGATATCATGACCGGTAAATAATCCGGTATATAAACATATCCGGAAAGGATATGCTCTTTCTGGTGAACAATTTGGTTTCTGTTTCGTTTTTATGAGGAATAAAAAGTCTAATTAAAAACAGAGCATATGAAATCTTATCTGATAGCAGCAGGGATAGCTGTTTTCCTGATCACATCCTGTAATCCCAACCGGAAACCCGATCCTTCTATGGATAGTTCCCCTATGATGACCGGATATCCTGCCAGTAGTAATAATGAAACCCGGCAGGAAGCAGAAGAATTTGAAAATTCTTACAACTTACGGGACTATAATGGAATATATGAAGGAATACTTCCTTCTGCCAGTGGAGAAGGAATCGATACGGAACTTTCTCTCTATGATGATAACTCCTATATTTTACGTTCTATTTACCAGGGAAAAGAGGAGGTCAACGGATTTGAGGAACATGGTACCTATAGTGTTGCCGGAGAAATCCTGACTCTACGTTCCAACGGAGAGAATCAATATTATAAAATAGAAGAAAACGCACTCCTGAAATTAGATAATGACCGTCAGGAGATCACCGGAGAGCTGGCGGACCACTACCGTCTCCAAAAGAAATAAAATCAGCCCCATGTGTTGTTCCCCTTCTGCCGGCGCGGAATTCCAATTCCGTGCCTACTTCCATATGTGAAAAGGAAATTCCAAATCCGTGTTGGCCGGAAGATTTAATTGCCCTGTATGGGGCATATTCAAATCAGTCTCAGGTAACACCCAGTCATGTTCGGAAGA
>JAJQEE010000161.1 GCA_021201865.1 Tannerellaceae bacterium
CTATTATACGTGATGCAGATAAAAATAAATGGACTGATTTTAAAATTGATATAGATTGGGATAATCATAAAATAAAAAAAATATGATTGCATTTAGACTTTCAAAAGCAATAAATCCTGAAGGAGATATTTTGCCTTTCAATAAAGCTTGGGAGAGTTTATTTGTAAATAAGCCTATTTTGATGGGAGATAGGCAGCAGAAACCATTACATATATTTGATTATATATCATTAAGTACCCATTTGCGTCCAAGAGATTATATTAAGTATATAAATGTTTGTTGTGAACAAACTCTGGTTGAAAAGAGAAAAAGAGTTCATCCTAAAATTGTTAAAAAAGTAGATAAAGGATTTTCAAATTATATGAAGGAGGAAATAATAGATGAAATCCATTCTATATTACCAGAGATAGACCAAATTTTTTCTATTATCTCTCAAATTAGAAAGTGGAATTTTACAATTAATGAATTTAAGGATACATATAACTTATTTCTGAAAAAAATATCGATTTAGTTTTACAAACGTTATTTAATTTCAGTGTGATAGGTAATAGACCAAAGAATAGATATATTTCTTTTTTCAGATATGAGAATAAAGAAGCACGATTTAATTTTAATGAAAATATTGTTGTACATAGAGGTCTTTTTAAAGCTTTACAAATTTTATAATGTATTTTCTGGAGTAATTCATTTTTTATCTAAATTTGCAATCAGAAATCGTACCTGGAAGACAATCCAATGTTAAACGGTGCAAAACTGTGAAGACCTTATTCAGGGGACTTACATCGTAGAAAAGAAATAACTTATTGAAAGATAGTGCTATAAAAACCGATTTTCGGTTGCTGGTGGCACCACCTGAAAGAAAAATCCCTGAAATTCATAGAAGTTCAGGGATTTTTCTTTTTCATCTATACCGTAGATTTTAGTTAGGAGAACCGGTTACCCATTCGCCGGGATATATACTTCACCTTTACTCACATCTATACCTTACGGTTCCTGTCATACCTATCTCCTTATCTCTGACGTCCCTATGTCAACACAACGGGAAAGTTCAAACCTTGAACTTTAACCCTTAAATTTTTTACTATTTTAATGGAAATTATGGTGAGTAACCTACCTTTTTTGCGATGGAATGGGGAATTATGATGTATTTAGGACGTAGGAAGGAATACCTGCCAGGGTAGATGTCGAATTTTAAAAAATGAACGCCATGAAAAAGAAAATTATTGAGTTATGTGGTGGGAAAGATTATAATTTTTCCCGCTTTCAGAGTAATCTGAAACATCAGGTTGATCAGGATCTGATACTGCGTAAAATAGCAGAATGGCTCTGCGACATATTCCGGCAAGCGGATTATGAAGAGGAGAAGATCGGTAGAGACCTTTACCGGTTTGGCCGCCGGTTTTTTGAAACCTATGGGGACCGGTTGGCCCGGAATTGTGGTGCAAGCCATATTCTGCCGGATCACCAGCGGATTAGCCGGAAGCAGGAACAGGTGGTGATTGAACTGTTCAACGCAGCCAGACTGGCTGGTTTCCTGGGAGATATCACCCGTAAACAACTGGCGCGCATACTGGTCTGTGTCTTAGACACGAGTTATACGGCCAAGCAGATGGTCGATCGTTTGGGTAATCTGCGGCCGGAATATGAGGAGTTGTATGGGGCGTTGAAAAAAATTTTTACCCGGATTTTTCCGCTCTCAAGGGGTTGATGAAAATTAGAAGGTTGTAGGTCAGTCAGTTATTGGTAAAAAAGCCGTGTATACAAATCCGTATGCACGGCTTTATCTTTGCAGGGAATGAACAGGGAGCAAAAGTGAGAATAAAGCTGTTTTTGAAAAAATCCGGAAGTCTTTCTATTCTTTTTTTTCTTAAGACATTTATTCTATATTATAAAGAGCGTCTCGCAGTGCGTCTCGCGTTCGTCCGGGTGTTTTAAAAACCCTGCTGAGAATCAGATAGATAACTCTCAATTTGCGTCTCGCGTTCGTCTCGCAGTGCGTCCGGGGTAAAAAGACTTTTTTTAATACTTAATGGCTTATGAAAAACAAACAAAATGAAGTATTCAGTTCTTATCAGCACATCAAAGGATTTATCAATGTCCCGCGTGAATTATTGGCGATGATTTTTTCCGCAGAGGAACAGGAACGGCCCCGGCAAATAGCTTTTTTTATTTGATGGTCCTTTACCATGCCCATTTTAAGGAGAGTATGATCTGCATTGGTAAATATCACCTGACCTGCAAAAGGGGCGAATGGATTACGACTTACAAAGAGCTGGCTGAAAAAGCCGGGATCACTAAAGGTGCAGTGGGAAGAATCTTACAACAACTGGTAAAGGCCGGGAAAATTACTGTTGAGTCTTTAGACAAATTTACGATTATCCGTGTCTGTAACTATAATTCCTTGACTTTCTACTCTTCACCACCTCCGGAGGATCCTACCGGCCGCCCTGCTGTTGCGGCACCGGCCTCTCTTTATCCCCGGATGATACCGGAAGCGTAAAGTCTTAAAAACGATATACCGATGAAAAACAACAAGCAAACAGAACAGGCTCTTCTTCCGGAGGTGGAAGAGATGGAACGGGCGGTAATCCTCTCCCTGTTAGTGCAGAGTGATGCGATGGCAGATCTCTCCGGACGCATAGAGGAACGCATGTTTTTCCATGCCGGATGCCGGCTGGCCTATCAGGCGATCCGGGCGCTCTATGACCGGCAGGCGGATGTGGATATGCTGACCATTGAGCAGGAGATGCGCCTGCTGAATCCGGAAGTGTCTGAGCTTCAGGGTGGGCTCACCTTTTTTTCGGACGGTCTTACCTCCGTGCGCCGTGCCGATCATATCCGGACCTATGCTGCCCATGTGCTCCGGGCCTGGGGATTGCGCACCTTGCACAGTCACCTGCGGCAACGTACCTTAGAATGTTGCCGGCCGGAAACAGATATTTTATCTCTCTTTGCGGCCGTGCATGCGGATGTGGAACAATTGGAAACTTTCTTTACTCCACCGGGACAGGCCTCTCTGGCGGGGTCGATGGCCAAAGAGGTCCTGGAGACAATCTTTGAGGAACAGCGCCGCCAGGCAGCCGGGGAACTTTTACAAATCCCTACGGGTATAAAGAATTTGACCAGAGTGTGGGGGGGATTATACCGGGGTGAACTGCAGGTCCTGGCCGGACGTCCTTCGATGGGTAAAACTGCCATTTCCCTGCATATGGCACTCAGTGCTGCCCGGCAGGGGAATAAGGTGGGGCTTTTCAGCTTCGAAATGATTCCCCGCCAATTGATCAGCCGGTTGCTCTCCTGCCTGAGTGGTATCCATCCGGATAAGCTCCGCTTCCAGCGTCTGACGCAGGCTGAGCGGGAAACCCTCTGCCAGGCACAGGAGGAGTTGGAAAAGCTGCCCATTTATATTGACTATTGCAGTGGTGCTACGATTGGCGAGGTCCGGGCCCGTTGCCGGCAGTTGCACCGGTTGCATCACCTGGATCTGGTGATGATTGATTACCTGAACCTTTTTCCGGTTGCTTCGGGTGAAAATCCATTGAAAAATACGATGGACCTGGCACTGGGGGATATCACCCGGCAAATCAAAGGGATGGTGATGGAGCTGGATGTGGCCGGTGTCCTGGTTGCCCAGCTCAACCGCCAGTGTGAAATGTGTACGGACCACACGCCGGTCATGAGCGATCTGCGAAACTCCGGGGAGATTGAACAGATCGCAGACAGTGTGGTTTTCATTTATCGCCCCGAATTCTACCGGGAGTTCTACGATAAGCAAACCAAAGAGGATATGCGAGGCGTCGGACAGTTGTTTATTGCCAAAAATCGCAACGGATCCACCGGGGAAGTCCGTTTCCGCTACAATTCCAGCCTCACCCAGATCCGGGATTATTAGCGAATAAAACGAATGAATTATTTCTGTAGAGACGCATATTTGCGTCTCTTTAGGGACATCTTTGTTGACATCTTTGTTGACATCTTTGGTGATGTTTCTGGTCACATCTTCAGTGATGCAATCAGGCAAACAGGGAGACGCAAATATGCGTCTCTACAACGAATAAATACAATGGAATCAGATGAAATATACAAAAGAATTATTGCAGAAATTTAAATCCCGGTGCCGGATTGAGGAGGTGGCGGGGCGGTATGGGACACTCCGGAAAGTGGGTGTGTCTTACCAGATGTTATGCCCGTTTCATGAGGATCATCATCCTTCTTTGTCGATCCATCCGGGACGGCAAACTTATACCTGCTTTGCCTGTGGGGCGAAGGGGGATGTGATTGCATTCGTACAGGGGGTGGAGCGCTGTTCGTTTACGGAGGCATTGGAGCGGCTGGGGTATCCGCAGGAGGTAAACAAACCGGGGCAGGAGGGACCATCTCTCAGGCGATCCCGGGACACCTCCGGAAAGGAGGAGGGGAAAAGAACCCGGACGGCAGGCCTGACGGATAAGAAACCGGTTTTGTCCGCTACCGGGCGGCAGAAAAAACTGGAACAACATCAACGGTTTTTGGCTATGCTGATGCCGTATGCCAGCGGACACGGGGAACTTTCTCCTACGTATCTGGATTTTGAGGTAAGGCTGGCCCCTGCTTTGGTCCCGGAGGCTTACCGTTCCTTCCGGAGCCGGTTAGTCTTTCCGCTGCGGGATGCTGCCGGGGTCTTAGTTGGCTTTAGCGGGCGCTGTTTGCAGGAAAGTGGCAGGAAGGGAGGAGAGCCGGCACCTAAATATCTGAACAGTGCTGCGGATGGTCTGTTTGATAAAGGCCGTTTCCTCTATGGGTTGCACCGGGCCCAGGAGACCATCCGCCGGAAAGGGTTTGTGTTTATTACGGAAGGATATAAGGATGTCATTGCGATGCATGCCGCCGGATATAGGAATACGGTTGGGTTGTGTAGTAACCGGATGACGGAAGGACAGGCGGACCTGCTGGCGGGTATGACCCGGCAATTGGTTTTGCTGTTAGATGGAGATCCACGGGGACAGGAAGGCGCTTTGCGTGTCTGTGAACAACAAAAACATCGTTTTTCGATACGGTCCCTCTCTCTTTGTGACGGAGAAGATCCGGATTCTCTCTTCCGCCGCCTGGGAAGGGATGATTTCCGGCATTATCTGAAACATTTGTGCGATTTCCGAAAACAGGCAGCCCGCCGGTTACTTGGTCATTGCGTAAATCACCCCTCAGAGGCCAGACAGGTGTCGGGATGTCTGAAAAGCGACGATATGGAGTTTGCAGATGAGGAGTACCGGAATCTTTTGCATTACATCCATGTCTGGGGAATCGCAGGAGGTATCCCGGAAGAGTTCCGGGTACTTACAGCGTTTCTTCGTCCGGAACCTGTTCCTGAACCTCCTGCGGATATTCCGGCGTTCCGGGAGGAGCTCTCCATAGACGATTCCATGGCTGCCCGGACAGACCGCCTGATCAAAGAATACTATGAGGAGCGGCTGCTCACCCGGCTCGGTGAACACCTGCGTCAATCGCTTGCCATACCCGTCCCTCTCTTCCACCAGATCCGGTCGGTCAGCCAGGAGCTATCGCGTCCACCCGTGGTCTTCCCCTCTCCGGAGGTTGGGAGGAAAGGAATCGCAAATCGGCCAGATCCAGCATATTACATTTTGTAGAGACGCATATTTGCGTCTCAAATATCATCAGAGGTATCATCAAAGGTCTCATCCGGGGCATCATCCGAGACGCAAATATGCGTCTCTACAAATAGATAAACAGGAGAATCCGGACATCGGCAAACAGGTACGGACAATGGGGGACATTCGCAAACCGGTGGGTGGTGGGGTGTTGTATCTTTGACATACGCAAAGGATATCCTGCTTTATTAGTATTTACCTTTTAAATCTTATTTGTATGTCTGTACCTTATCGTATCATTGAGAGAAAAAACATGTCGAAGGATGCTGATCCGGATAGTACGCTGTTTTATGCATCCAGTTTCAGTAATGGGGTTTTTACCATTGACCAGATGTATGAGGCCATTGCTGACCGTTCCACTGCTACGGCCGGAGATGTGAAACTGATCTTAGACGGATTGATGGTGATCACGCGGCGTGAATTAGCCAATGGCAAATCGATCCAGTTGGGAGAGATTGGTTACCTGACGGCTACGCTGGATAGCCGGGGCGCTGAAACGGAGAAAGAGTTCACACCGGACCATATCCGCCGTAAACGGATCACGTTCCGTCCGGGTAAGCTGTTGCACGAGACGGCTGCCAAACTGAAAGTGCAACGGGTCAATCCGGTTGTCAAAACAGTAGACGCAATCTGTAATCTGCCGCATGCGATCTAATCCGCTGAACGTTCCTCAGGGAGCTCCCAGATGACGGATGATGCAATCCACCTGCCGGGGAGTCAGGATTTTCTGTCCGGCTCTCCATCCGCAGGATTCCAATTGCCGGACTAATTCCGGACTGTACCGGATCCATCGCCGGAGTTGCACACTGGCACTGTCAGGGGTCGAACGGGGAAAATAGCTGAGGGCTAACTCCTGATATCCCCAGGTCCGGTCTGTCTGAGTCTCTCTCTTATCCATTGGTTTTCTATCTTTATTTCTTCTAAAGATAAGAAATAATCTTCTAATTATCAAGTGTTCAGGTTGAATATATCCGTCTGGGAAAAGCAGAAAAGGCCTTCTTTCCAGGCAGGAAAAACAGGTCTTTTTTATGAATAAATACGAGTATATCCGGCGCTTTCTGCCGGAAGCAAAAGAGGCTGAAAAGCTCTTCGGGATCAATCCGTTAGTCATGCTGGCACAGGGTGCCATTGAATCCGGATGGGCGACCAGCAGGCTGGCGACCCAACATCATAACCTGTTTGGGATCACGGGCTACGGGAAACCCAATCCGTATTGGAGCGGAACTACGGTCGCCCTGAAAGAGGGAGGACTTTCCTTCAGGACTTACCCCTCTACCCAGCACAGTTTTCTGGATTTTGCCCGTCTGATCCGGGCGGCTTATCCTATGGCTGCCCAGGTAAGTTATCATCCGCAGGCTTTTGCCCAGGAGATTGCTTATAGCAAATATATCAGTGAGTCGAATGGGGACAACCGGGAAAACTACCGGAGTATGCTGATCTCTATAGCTGCTACTATAAAAGATAATATCCACCTTTTGAATTTACAGGAGACATTATGCGCATGAAAACAATCCTTCATTTACTGGTTCGTGTGGTCCATCTTTTTGTCCCCTCCCGGAAATGTTCCCGGTGCGCCTGCTCCGGTTGCCCTTGTCTGCCTGACCGTGATTGCCCTGGCGGGTCTTGTCCTGAATCAGACGGAAGTGTCCTTAGCTGCCACCGGAGCCATCCTGGCCCTGTCCGCTCCTCCCCGGCACCCTCCTCATCCTCCTTCCTGTATGGGTTAGGATGTAGTTTGATCCTGTCCGGGATCGGTAGTTATATGGTGAAGATGTGGTGGTAAGAGTTTCCTCTGTTAATTTTTTCAACTTCCGGAACTCTTTCGGGGAAAAGAGTGTTTTTTATTTAACCTGATGAAAGGGGGAGTCCGGGAGTTGGAAGAGAGGGAATAGTTCCTGTATCCTTTGTGTTCGGATTTATCTGTAGAATTACTTTCACTTTATGTATATGTTTTATGCCTGTATTAGCAGCTATATCTACCATTGATTTTCCTTACAAGACACCCCAGCAAACCATTAAGGAGTTTGCCGGGGAGATGTTTTCCGGCACGTTGCCGGAAGTGGACCGGATCCTGAGTGTGTTTGACCATACGGAGATTGAAACCCGTAATTTCTGTAAACCGCCGGATTATTATTTTACTACGCACTCTTTCGAGGAGCGTAACCGGGAATATATCCGGATTTCATTAGACTATTCCATACAGGCTATCCGGGAGTGTCTTGCTGCTGCCCGGGTGGAAAAAGAGGAGGTGACGGATATTCTTTTTGTGTCTACCACCGGGCTGGCTACGCCCAGTCTGGATGCATTGATCGTCAATGAAATGAGGCTGAATCCGCATATTAACCGGACACCGGTCTTCGGGCTGGGGTGTGGGGGCGGTGTGTCGGGGTTTGCCCGTGCCTCTACGTTGGCCAAAGCGAATCCGGATGCGGTTGTGCTGCTGGTGGCTGTGGAACTTTGTTCCCTTACTTTTATGCGGAAAGATTTTAGTAAGAGTAATTTCATTGGTACCAGCCTGTTTTCGGATGGAATTGCTGCGTGCCTGCTGATGGGAGATCACCGGGCCCGGCAGGCTGCCGTGGCACCCTCGATCCGGTTTGCCGGTCATGAAAGCCGTTTGTACTATGATTCGACGGGGGTGATGGGTTGGGACTTTACGGATGAAGGATTTAAGGTCCTCTTTTCTTCCGGTATTCCGGAGATCATCTCCAAGCATGTGAAAAGGGATGTTTCCTCTTTTCTGGCGAAGAACGGATTGGATATTTCCGGTATCCGCCAGTTCATTTTTCATCCGGGCGGGAAGAAAGTGCTGGCTGCCTATGAAACGGCTTTAGGGGCTGAAGGTGATTTTCTATGTACCACCCGGGGAGTCATGAGGGATTACGGAAACATGTCCAGTGCTTCGGTCTTGTACGTGTTGGAGCGTTTCTTCAGACAGGGTTTTGAGGATGGATACGGATTGATGGCCTCTATGGGACCCGGTTTTTCGTGTGAAATGGTGTTACTTCAAATGGAGCATTGATCGTATGGCATTCTGGATTTTCCTGTTTTTTATCATAGGTTTGCGGATAGCAGAACTATTCCTTGCCCGCCGGAATGAACAATGGCTTCTCAGTAAGGGTGCGGTTGAATACGGACAGGCACATTATCCTTTCATCGTTGGATTGCATGTGTTGTTCATTCTTTCCCTCATTATTGAATATCTGTTGCGTGGCACCGGTGAGTTGAATCCGTATTTGTTGGGGTTGTTTTTTCTCCTGCTTGCCTTCAAAGGATGGGTGATCAGCTCACTGGGCAGATTCTGGAATACGAAAATCTACCGGGTACCCCGTTTCCCGTTGGTCAAAAAAGGACCTTACCGGTTTATAAAACATCCGAATTATGTGATTGTCATTGCTGAAATTGCCATTATCCCTCTTATTTTTCATCTCTATTACACGGCTGTCATTTTTACCGTGCTGAACGCCGTCATGCTTTATGTCCGTATCCGGGAGGAGAACAGGGCACTGGAGTTGTAGGGTATCATGAAAACGCTTATCTTTACGATTGGATTTACTAAATAAAATCCAACGTAGTCCTGGTCCATGTGATAAGCGAAGTTTCCCGGTGAGGCTTCGCTTCTTTTTGTTAAGTTATTTGTTAATTGAAACAAGTCTTACGCTAATCTTACTTATTCTTCAAGAACTTTTGTCAAATTTCTGTGTTATACTAAAAACAAATGTAAAGATTTGACTTGTAATTAATCAAGACCGTACATACTTATTAATTAATTTAATATTTGGAACTATGAAGTTTACGAAGTATTTGCTTACGTTCATTGCAGGATTGGGGCTTATGGCCTGTAGTGATACTACTGAGGTAGGTATAGATGATGCAGAACAGGGTGTCCCTACTTATATGACACTTTCTATACAGCTACCGGGAAGCCCTTCTTCCAGAGCCTTGCCTGAAGATTATAATCCGGATGGGGACTACGAAGGAAATGATGGGGTGGAAACCTTGGATGTGTATATCGTATCCGGTGATGGCACAATTGATCCGTACCGTTTTGCAGGGGATGGGCTGGCTGCGATTGATGCAAGTGGAATTATAGAGCCCAGCCAGCCGTTCAGAACGACTTCCGGAACCAAAACGATTTATGTGGTGGTGAACAGCCCCACTCCTTTGAATGCCAATCTGGTTACCGTGGATACGGCTTTAATATCTGTGAACGGGTTAGCAGAACTCAGGACTGTGGATGGCACGACGTATGATGTGATCACCATGACCGGTAAAGTCACCGGCGTTTCTATTTTGCCGGATATTACGCAGCAGGCAGTGGTCGGTGGTGAAAACCGGGTAACTATTGATGTAACCCGTATGGCATCCCGTGCCATTGTGACTTCTACTGCCGCAAATACGATTACGGATGATAATGGAACGACCATTGGTGCCCTATCCGATGTGACCTATTCAATCGCACAAGGAACTGATTCCATTTATTTTCTGCCCCGGGCCAATTATGTTACGTATGGATATAATTATGTACCGGAAACAGATGCTCAGTACATAGCACAGGCAGAACAATATTATGATTATTCGGACTTGCTGACACCGTCTCCTGTTCCTGCCCAACCGGCTGCTGCGGATGGGTATAAGTCATTGCCCGGGAAATTCCTGTTTGAAAATACGCATGCATCCGGGGATCTGAGGACGACTCAATACCGGAAAGGAAATACGGCCTATGTATTAGTACGGGCTACCTTTACACCGGATCCGGGTGCTATCGCAGATGGTGCCACTTTGACAAACGGAACGTTTTACGTAGGCCAATCAGACGGTTTGATCTATTCCAGCCGGCAGGCAGCGCAGGCAGCGGTTCAGAATCAGCGGGTGGCTTTGTATGAAAATGGGAAAATGTTGTATTATGCCTGGTTGAATCCGGATAATATTTCCCTGCCGTTAAACTCTCCTGTGATACGGAATAATATTTATCATGTCAATATTACCGGATTTTCCCGTATAGGCTATAACTGGAATCCGTTGTATCCGGAAGACCCGGATTCTCCGAACCCTGCCAATCCGGACCCGAAACCCTCTAATCCGGATGAACCGGAATCTCCTATTGATCCAACCGATCCGTTATCACCGGAACAAACGTATATGACTGTAGAAGTCAATATCCTGAATTGGCTTGTCCATTCTTATGACATTCAGTTGTAATACTCCATATAGTGTCTTCAGGGTTTGTCAGGAACCCTGGGATACTATTTTATTTATACCATTAACAGGAAGAAAATGAATGTACGTTACAAACTTACTCTGTGGGTCGGTGTGGCCTTTGTTTTGTTTTTGTCAGCCTGTGTGAAAAGTGATCCGGATGATTGTGTGTCTGTCCCGAAAGGAATAGATGTGTATTTTTATTCATTAAGTCCCTGCCAGACGGATACGGTCTATCCTGTAGATATAACAGACCTGATGGTAGGTGTATTTGACCAAGAGGGGATCTTAGTCACACATAGCGAACAAGCAAACGTGGAACTGGAAAAAGAGTTTTTCCGGCAATTAGAGGTCAGCAGTGGTTTGTATACGGTGGTTGCCTGCTCGGGATTAGGGGATGACTCTTTTCAGGTGGAGGAATGGAAGGATGGCGTCACTACAAAAAAAGATGTTTTATTCCGGATCAAAAGAGCCGGTGGCTATGCTTATTCTTTGCGTAATAAAAAGGTCTTTTATGGGGAAAGCCCGGCTGTCTATGTGGCGGAAGACCAGGATCCGGATGCTCCTTTTGAAAAAGCAACGATTAATATGCAGGAAATAACCAACCGCCTGTCCGTAACGGTGGAGGGATTAGACCTTAGCCTTTTTGATATCCTGATAGAGTCAAATAATGGGACTATGAACTTCGATGGCACGGTTGCACCGGATGAAGTGCTGGCATATGAACCTGCTTATGTGCCTTCCACCTTTGGTTTTACGGCTTTTTCACGATGCTCAAATTAGAAACAGGACAGGAAAACACCTTAGTCATAAAAAGCAAAGAGGGGGAAACGGAACTTTTCAGAGGGAGCCTGTTAGGGACGTTGCTTTTGAAGAATCCGGAAGTGAACCTGGCTTGTGATCATGATTTTGTGATCGACTTTACTGCAGAAGACCAGTGTGATTGTGGTGAGTATATTATTTTGGAAATACGGGTCAATAACTGGTTAGTCCATAGCTATCAGACAAATGTGTAGACAAATGATGAAACAGGAGAGGAAGTCTGTGGGGAATAGAAAAGGAGGGTGGTATATCCTTTTTTCCTGATCCCTTTTTTAGGGTATAGTTGTGTGAATGATGACAATGGAACGACCTGTGACGGAACACAGGCAGTGATTGCCTTATCCGTAAGAGCCGCTTCTGATATTAACCAGGACCAGCGTTTCTGGGAGGACCGGGTCACTGAATTACGCATGCTCGCTTTTGATTCGGAAACCGGCCTGGTTGCTTTCAATGAGAAACTCTATTTTCCCAACGGTTTTAATGTACAAAGCAGGGCTATTCTTTTTACTCCGGGCGTCTATAATTTCTATTTCATTGCGAATGAAACTGTTTATTCCGGCAATTTCGTTTCTGCTTTGATGGCTATTCAGGAGGAAACGGAATTTACTACTGATAGCCGGTTTACTACTCTTGCTTACAACCCGGATTTTTTGCCGGATGGCACTACTCAAAGCGGACGTTTTGTGATGTCGGCTGTTTATAAAAATATTACGGTGATTAGCGGAGGCACGGAAAATAACCCGGTCTTACTGGCCCTTCCGACTGAAAAAGTGGAATTGGTCCGGTCGTTGGCGAAAGTGGAGGTGGTGTTTCGTAAATCCGTTTCCGGTAGTACTGTTCCTGAAAATACGATCACTTCTGTGTTACTGGAAAATGTGGCTGCTACCTTTTCAGTCCCACCTGTAGATACTTATTACAATGGGGCCACTACTTCTACCCATACTTCTTCTCTTACCGGTCTGGACTACGGCCGGGATAGTATCGGGTCTGTTATTTTCTATATTCCGGAATTTTTAGTGCAGGAGGGAAGTACCGAAGCTACTTTATTAGAAATTAATAATCAAACGTATCCCATTGAAAATGATGATGAACTGGAAGGATTGCAGGAGCAACGGCGGACGATTCCCGCTTTGTCAACTAACAGTGTGATCCGTAACTATCATTATATAGTGAATGCTTACATAGACGGAGAAGGAGGAGTGCAGCTAAGAACCTATGTCCGGCCCTGGCAAAAAGATCAGTATAGATACATTTTTGAGGGAGACCGGCAGATTGTGTTACCTCCTATCATTCCGACTGACTCCAGTGTGATTATCCCAACCGAATGTGGAACGGTTGAGATTATGTCCCATAATGAAGATCTTACTCAGGGACTGATGGGAGCTTATAATGATGAAATTATTTATTGGGATCCGGAAACTCAGGGACCTACCATCAAAAAAGGAGATCCTCCTTATTATTGTGAAAAGAAATATGGAGAAGGATGGAGGTTAATTAATTCCTGTGAGCTACTGTCCTTTTTAGCCGTATTGGATACAACTTATACGATCTGGTTGTCTAATACCTGGGAGGCTGAAACGTATGGTAAGCCTTATTATCCTTTATATTTCCGTCAGGCAGCGCAGGAGTTGCTGGAAAAACTGAGCGGCCTGGATTTGTCTGCTTCGGTTCTGTATCCGGTAAATAACTGGCAGGATGAATTGGTAGATGATAAATTAGACATTGTAGACCGCTATTTTACTCCCGGAGATATTCTGGTAAGGGAAATGGATTTCCCGAATGGGTGGCCTTATCCTACTCCTCCGGCAACCGGCCCTTCGGAAGACTGGATTTACAATCAGGTCTCTATTCAGGTGAAAGCCTACTGGTATGGTGAAGGGTATCTTTCCCCGGCTGTTCGTAGTAGCTGGGATACGATCTTGTATTCACAGTTTGAAAGATTTGATTATAGTAGTACCGTATCCCGTTGTGTAAGAACCGTAGACTAAACGAAAATGAAGAAAGTAGCTTCTTATCTATCTCTATTCTTATGGCTGTTCGCTGGTTGTGGCCAGGAAACAACTGACATGCCGGAAACAGAAAAGGTATATATCCGCATCTCACCTGTCCGGGATTTCCAGACCCGGGTGGTCGATGAGGATAACTTAGCTAATGAACAGACGATTAACAATATCAGTTTGTTTTTTACAGAACCTTCCACGACGGCTGTAACGGATAAATATATTCATACCGGTTTCACGATTTCCGGTGATTATCAATTGATCACGCTGCCGGTGCAACCTGCGGATCTGTTAGTAAAGGATATCTATGTGGTTGCCAATTTTAATGATCAGACTACGTTGGAGGCTATTACCTCCATCGACCAGTTGAAAGAGCTGCATACTCCGGAAGTAAACAAAACCAACAATCTGGAACCGTTGAACGGGTTTTGTATGTATGGGACTCTTTCTGCCTTTGATTTTACGGATACCTCCATACAGCCGGCTACGATCCCGTTGGTAAGGACCTGTGCAAAGCTCAGGATTAGTCTCACGTTTCCACAGGACCCTATGTTGAGCATAACGAATAGTTATCTTATACAGAATGCAGCTTCCTATACCTATGTCGTACCAAATGCAACCCATGTATTAGTGCAAAGTGACTATTTCAATTTTGCCGCCCCTCTTCCTCTCACGGATAACGGATCGCAGGTCTATATGAGTAATACCTATGTCTATGAAGCCTCACAGGCGCCTGTAATCACCTTATATGTCCATATCAATAATTCCACTACCCAAACAGAATTTACTGCGAATCTACCCATTCCTGTCCGGAATCATTTATATGATATTGCTATGGAAGTCTATGAAGATTCTTCCATAACCGGAACAAGAGGGGGTACTTCCGGTTCGGGACTGGTGTATACCTATACCATTAAAACTTATGATGAAAAAGGCTTCCTGATCTCCGAGATCCGGGAAACCTGGTAGAAAATATACCATCTATCAACTAAAACCTCACCAGTTACCCTGTCAATCGGCTGTGTAACCCCTGCTATATCCAGACGAAAAAAATGGCTTGTAAGTTTCTATCCCCAGGGGGGATGCATCAACAGCCCAGGGTCGAGCGAAGCGACACCCTGGGTAAATAAGTCCTAATAGTAACCTTGTCAAGGTTTCACTTCTCCACTTTTCCGTATGCAACCCCCTGCGGGGTTGTCCTAAGGGGGGCTTCTCCCCAGGGAATCGCCTTTGGCTCATCCCTGGGCTACTGCTGGATCCCCCTTGGGGATCATTCTTATTCTCCCGTCAGGCGGCTGTGTAACCCCTACTATATCCCAACGAAAAAAATGGCTTGTAAGTTTCTATCCCCAGAGGGGATGCATCAACAGCGCAGGGTCGAGCGAAGCGACACCCTGGGTAAATAAGTCCTAATAGTAACCTTGTCA
>JAJQEE010000144.1 GCA_021201865.1 Tannerellaceae bacterium
GTCATAGATCCCTGTTTCAATCGCGGCTTCCAGGAGGGAGTTATCCTGGTCATGGGATGAGAAAGCTAAGAAGCGGGCTTTTCCGGATTCTTTGATCTTCAGGAGGGCGGCCAGGACTCTCGGATCGGTCAGCTTTTCCACGGAAGAAATGGAATGAGCATAGAATATATCTACATAGTCGATCTTCATCCGTTTGAGATTGGTGTCTAAATGCTCGTTGAGGGTGGCTTCAAAATCATCTTTCAGCGGATAATCAAACATGGCTTTGGTCGCTATATTCATGGATTCCCGGGGTTTTCCTCCCAACACATTCCCCATCATCTCTTCACTTTTCCCGTTCTGATAGGCATATCCTGTATCAAAATGAAAGATCCCGGCATTGTAGGCCGCCCGCAAAATATTCGGATTATCCGCTTTATTGACTCCCATACTCAGGATCGGAAATTTCAATCCGGTTCTTCCTAACACGCGTTCCGGCATCTTTATTTGTTCAGCTTTTTCAGCTTTTCCAGGTTTTCCGGTAGTACCAGCCGAAAGTTGTGGTGCGATCAGGGCACTCAGTCCTGCTGTGGCTGAATAGCGGAACATATCCCTGCGGGTAATCCCTTTTTTCATGGGTATTAAATTTATAGATGATTAAATTTTTAATTCTTACACAATATGCACGAATACAAAAATAGGATATCGGGATCTCTTTTCCTATTTTTCAGGAACTATCCTGAGTAGTTTCCCTATTATTTTTACCCTGTGCTGCATTTTTTCCCGGAAATTATTTGGTCAAGTGGAAAAGATACATACATTTGCAGTGTATTAATTCACTATTACACTCAGATATTATGATAGAAATACAGAACTTGAGCTTTTATTACCACCGGAACCGTCCTATTTTCCAGGATGTTTCTTTCCGGATGAAAAGTGGGATTTACGGCCTGTTGGGAGAAAACGGTGTAGGTAAAACCACTTTATTACATATAATCAGTGGTCTGCTCTTTCCGAAGGAAGGAGCATGCAGGGTGGCGGGCTACCAGTCTTACAACAGAAGTCCGGAGATGCTGAAACAAATTTTCTTCCTGCCGGAAGAGTTTCAGGCTCCGCAGGTAAGTATCTCTGAGATGGCTAAATATAATTCCGTTTTTTATCCTCATTTCAGTCAGCAGGATTTTGAATCTTATTTGCAGGAGTTGCAGGTTGAGGGTGACCGGAAGGTGTCGGAGTTGTCTGCCGGACAGAAAAAAAAGGCGATGATCGCTTATGGCCTGGCGCTTAACGTGGAGTATACGCTGCTGGATGAACCCACCAATGGGCTGGATATTCCTTCCAAGTCTCAGTTCAGAAAGATCCTTTCTTCGGTTGCCTCGGAAGATAAATGTATAATCATCTCTACTCACCAGGTTCGTGATCTCGCTCACCTGATCGACCCGGTCATTATTTTAGACCGGAACCAGGTGTTGCTGAATAACACGGTGGAAGAGATCACTCAGAAATTACTGTTCACCCAGACGGAGCATAAACCGGAAGATGCATTGTATGCAGAACAGGGGTTGCAGGGATATACTTCCGTTTCCCTGAATCCTTCCCGGGAAGAGAGCACGCTCAATATTGAGATCCTGTTCAATGCTGTGGTGAACAACAAACAGGTATTCAAACAATTGTTTAATTCTTAATCCGGAAAGTCATGAATGAAATATTTAATATCAACCGGTTTGCTGCTTTCCTGAAGCAGAACATGGTTTTCTCAAAAATGACCTATGCTTATATGCTGGCTGCCGTAGCCGGTAGTTTCCTGGTCGGTATCTGTATGTATGCCTATTTTGGGATTTCGATAGCCCAATTAATCATGGGTGCGATTACGATCACCATCCTTTTTGGTCCTCTGTTTTTTGAAAAGACCATCACACGTTACAATGGGGTGTTTGACTTTACCTTCCCGGTCTCTACGTTGGAGAAGATCCTGAGCCTGATCGTGAAGTATGTGATCCTGATCCCGGTTCTTTTGATGGGAAGCCTGTTCCTGATCGTTTCTTTAGGTAAAGTCATACCCATCGAAGACCTACAGGATTTTGCCTATTCCTTTTCTTTTAACTTACGGGACAACCGGGAGTTGCACATGCTTTTGGTCACGCAGGCTATTTTTGTAGTAGGTTATTTCTCTTTCAAACGGCATGCCTTTATCAAAACCGGATTATTCCTGATGGCTCTTATGTTTGGTTTATCGACGCTGTTTATGGTTATTATATATCTGATAGCCAAATTCACGAATATTCCTGATGTGATCAATAATCTGAGTTTTCAGCACATAGGCGCTGACAGTCTGATTTTCCCGATCTTAGACTATACGGTCCTCTTTATTCTTCCGGTGGGACTATGGGTGGTTTCTTATTTCAAACTTAGAGAAAAGGAGATTTAAGCGTATGGACTTCACAGGAAATAAACCTATTTATCTACAGATTGTGGATTACTGTTTCCGGAATATCCTGTCCGGGAACTGGGAGGAAGAGGGTCGCATTCCTTCTGTCCGGGAACTGGGTTCCCAGCTACAGGTCAACCCGAACACGGTGATGCGTTCGTATGAATTCATGCAATTGGAAGAGGTCATCTATTCGAAAAGGGGCATGGGTTACTATATCCGGGAAGGTGCGGGCAAGCGCATTGCTGACCTCCAACGGAGGGAGTTTTTCAAAGAGGTATTGCCGGAGACATTCAAAGCGATGGAACTATTGGGAATCAGCCTGGATGAGATTATTGAAAAGTATAATGAATTATATAAATCATAAGGTCATGAAAAAATATGCCAATAAAATATTAATCGGATTAATCGTTTTCACGATTCTCATCGGCTTTATCCGGGGAATCTTTTGGGCTGGGTCTAAGGGTGCGGAAGGGAAATTTTATTTCAACCAGGGGGAGATCCGGTTTGAGAATGTGAAATAGGAAATTTAAAGTTCAAGGTTCAAAGTTTAAGGTTCAAGGTTTAAAAGTTGGAGGGGATGGGGACTGTAGGCTGGGAATTAAGGGACGAAAGGACGTTTTGGTGTTTTTGTTTCCATAAATATATTTGGTGTTTCTTATTCTTTTTTAATCTATTCTGTAGATACCTCTCTGGAAACCGGGTGTTATTAACATATGAAATTCAGAGAGTGTAATTAAAACAGATTAGATATGAAACGTATATGTTTATTAATAATAGCAGCCGTGTGCCTGATTGGGTATATGGGGTCGGCACAGACAGCTCCTTCGGGAACCATTACTTATCAACAATTTTATGACCAGTTAGCGCCTTATGGTACCTGGATTCATTATCCGGGGTATGGGGAAGTGTGGCATCCGAAGGTAGGAGGCGATTTCAGACCGTATGCCACGAATGGATACTGGGAAAATACAGATCAGGGACTTTACTGGGAATCCGGGTATGACTGGGGATGGGGTCCTTTCCATTACGGACGATGGATGTATGATGATAACTATGGTTGGTTATGGATACCGGGATACGAATGGTCACCGGCATGGGTTACCTGGGGAGACGTGGATGATTACTACGCATGGGCCCCTCTGGCTCCCGAATTACTCGCAGGTACTTCTGCAAGACCTCATGATTACTACTGGAATATGGTGGAGCGGAATAATATTTATGATCGTAACCTGAGCCGCCATCTGGCGGATGAAAACAGAATCCGGCAACATGCTTCCGGAATCCGGGTGCTTCCGGGAAGAAGCCTGAACGCGGGAGGAGAAAACCGTTTCCATAACGCTCCGGATGCAAACGAAATGGCCCGTCATATCAACCAGCCTGTGCCGGTACGTACGATCCGGCAGGTTGCTCAACCTGTTTCCGCAGAAAACCGCCGGGCTGCCGGAACAGTTGCCGCGAATGAGATACCGGTCTACCGTCCTCACGTAAACCCGGCAGAAGAGGCACGCCCGGCAGAGGCACGTCATGCGGATAGCCAGCATATCAATCCGGTCCGGGAAAACAGTGCGTGGCCGGCTCATAATTTCAATACACATATAAATAATGTAGAGCGCCTTCCTATGCATGACTTTTCCGGTGGTGCAGGAAGAAATATGCCTGCTATGCGGGATGCTGGCAGAGCCGGAGATCATGGACATCGATAATTGAAGGCCATCGCACCCAGATGACGCAGCTCAGCCCCAGGACCACAGATTCAAAAAATAGCAGCATCTGTGTTCCCGCGGTTTGTCTGTGTCATCTGCATTTTATTACTTTATTCTCCGGATGGTTTGATTTTCTGCAGATCCGGCAGGAACCAGGTGACCAATCCTAACAGAGGCATATAAGCACATACATCGTAGATGGCTTCTATACCATATATGTCGGCAAACTTTCCTAACACAGCAGAAGCAATCCCGGCAACACCAAAAGCTAAACCAAAAAACAGACCGGAAATAAGACCTAACTTATAGGGTAACAATTCCTGCGCATACAGGAGGATAGCAGGAAAAGCCGAAGAAAGGATCAGACCCACACAGAAACTCATGATAACAGTCCCGGTTAATCCGGTGTGCGGCATGAAAAGGGCAAAGGGGGCGGATCCGAGAATAGAACCCCAGATCACATATTTCCGTCCGACCTTGTCTCCGATAGGTCCTCCGGCCAATGTTCCGATGGCAGTAGCTACCAGAAAAACAAAAAGCAGGATCTGGGAGGTCTGGACCGTAACATCAAACTTTTCAATCAGATAAAACGTATAGTAACTGGTCAGACTGGCCATGTAGATATATTTGGAGAAGATCAACACCAGCAGAATACCCAGTGAAAAGATCGTTTTATGCATCGGTAGGGGTGATTCCATACTCACTTTTCCGGCGGATGCCTGTTGGTTCATCCATTGAAGCCGTTTTTTGTACCAGCGGCAGACAGGTATCATCACCAGGATTGCCAGAAAGGCCATGACCGAAAAAAGAGCGATATTCTGACGGCCATAAGGAGCTACGATCAGTGCCACCAACAGAGGTCCCAGCGATCCTCCCAGGTTCCCTCCTACCTGGAAAAGCGATTGAGCCAGTCCCCGTTTTCCTCCGGAAGCCATAAAAGTCAGCCGGGACGCTTCCGGATGAAGGATGGAGGATCCGATTCCGACCAGAAAGACCGAAATCAAAACCAAAGGCAGGGTCATGGCAAAAGCTAATATGACCATCCCGATCAACGTAAAAGTCATACCAACAGGCAGCGACCAGGGAGTCGGCCGTTTATCAAAATAGAGACCGGTCAGGGGCTGAAATACGGAGGCTGAAGACTGGTAAACCAGCGTGATAAGCCCGATCTGGCCAAAACTCAACAGAAGATCATCTTTAAAGATGGGATAGACAGCAGAGATAACCGACTGCAACGCATCATTCATACAGTGGATTACACTGAGTGCGATCAATATACGAAAAGTAGTACCACTCATCTGTGGTGTAGATGTTTCCTGAGACATGTTTTTGATTTTGGGCGCAAAGATACGAGTTATTTTTTTCCGGGATAAGAAAATGGTGGAAGTGTACAACCAAAAAACTATTTTTGCAGTTATATATAAAATATAGACACATTCCTATGAGTAAATTTCTGGAAGAATTCAAAGCATTCGCCATGCGTGGCAATGTGATTGACCTGGCAGTTGGTGTGGTGATCGGAGGAGCTTTCGGTCAGATCGTTAATTCATTAGTAGCAGATGTGATTATGCCGGCAGTAGGTTTACTGATTGGAGGTATTAATTTCACCGGACTGAAAATTGTGTTGAAACATGCAGTCATGAATGGCACTCAGGTAGTCAGCCCGGAGGTTTCTATCAATTATGGGAATTTCCTGCAGGCAACGCTCAATTTTATTATCATTGCATTTGCCATCTTCCTGATGGTTAAAGGAATTAATTCTCTTCACAGAAAGAAAGAAGACCAACCCCAGGAGCCTGCTGCTGTTCCGGATGATGTGAAACTGCTGACAGAGATCCGCGACCTGTTGAAAGAGCAGGAAAAGAAATAAGAGATGAAGTCCTTGATGGACATTCCTCAAATAAACACCTTTATCAAAACAAAGCCGCTTCTTTATTCAGGAAGCGGCTTTTACTATTTACGACAAATGAGTTTGTCCATAGAACTATTTCTAAAGAAGCCTGCTGTACCAGACTTTCTTTGAAGACTGTTTCCTTTCTCAGATCTTTTTCTTCTGCCAGTTCCCTTTTTTCAGATAAACAAAACTGAATAATAACAGGAAGGAGAAATAGATCAATTCGGTGGTAAAACAGATTTCCACTGGCATACGAAGCCGGAAAGCAACGATGTAAATATAAATACAGTAGAATGCCAGGGTCACTAATTCCAACCACAAAGCAGTCCGTGTGTTCCCCGTTCCCGACACTCCATTGAAGTAGATATTACTCACCGCACTGATCAGCATCGCAACCGAAATCACATAAAGGGACGGTATGGAGCTATCAATCAGCGTAGGATCATTTGTATAGATAGAGATAATCGCTCTGGGGAAACACATCACAAGTGTGGAAAGAACAGCCATGGTCAGGAAAGAGAACTTAGCCAGCTTATGTATAATAGCCAGCACCTGGTCTTTATAGCCTGCCCCGATTGCATTACTTACAAACGAGTTGGTGGTCGTTGAAAGTGCATTCACCGGAATAAACATGACAATATACACACTCCTTACAATATTAGCAATCGCCAGCTCCCGTTGTCCCAGGCGCTCCACAGCGACAAAGAACAGGAAGAAAGTACTCATGGAAATAAAATACTGGAACATCGTAAAAATAGAGATACTCAGTACCCGCTTCAGCAGATTCATGTCAAAGGAACCAATCTTATTTAAAGCGTATTTCTTTATATCCACGGCAAAACGGGTATAGATCACTAAGAACACGATTGACACAGCTTCAGCTATCACAGAGGCGATGGCTGCCCCTTTCAGTCCCAGTTCCGGGAATCCGGCATGACCAAAGATCAGGAGATAATCCAGCAGGACATTCGTAATTGCCATAAAGACCGCGTTCAGAGTCAGCACTTTTGCCCGGGTAATCCCGATATATAAAGCCCGGAACATCACATTCACGAACGAGAAGAAAAACCCGAATATACGCCAGTAAATAAACTCCTGAGTACTCTCCAGGATCACATCCGAAGAGACCAGTACCCGCATAATACTCTCGGAGAAAAGCCGGGAAAACAAAAATAGAAAAGCAGCCAGCCCCAAGAGGAAGAAAACACCCTGGATCATCACCGGTCCCACTTCACTATATCTTTTCTCCCCGTTACGGCGTGCAATAATGATCTGCGATCCGGTACTGAAACCGAAAGCAATCGTAAAAGCACAGATATAATAAAGTCCTCCTAACGCAGAGGCTCCCAGTTCCACCTCTCCTACCCTTCCTAAGAAAGCAGTATCCGTAACATTGATAATATTCTGGGCAAATAATCCAAGCAGAATCGGATAACTCATCTGCCAGATCTGTCTGTTGGAATAGAATAGTTTCATATCTTTTTTTTAAAGGAGTTAACTCCTGAAATCCTCTATAAATAAAAAAGCCCACCGTTCATATATCGGTGGGCTGCTATATATCATATATACGTCTCTCTACCGATCTGTTATCAGTTTATTGGTTGCTGTATCCGGGAAAATAATGGAAGGGGTAAAAGTTTTAGCCTCTTCAAAATCCATCATCGCATACGAAATAATGATAATGATATCACCCGGTTGTACGCGCCGGGCAGCCGCACCGTTCAGGCAGACCACACCAGATCCCCGTTCTCCTTTAATGATATAAGTCTCAAAACGTTCACCGTTATTATTATTTACGATGGAGACCTTTTCATTAGGGATCAGGTTCGCAGCATCCAGCAAATCCTCATCGATCGTAATACTACCGATGTAATTCAGATTCGCTTCTGTGACCGTCACGCGGTGAATTTTTGATTTAACTACCTCTATAAACATAGTACTTTTTGAATAGGATTCAATATTTTATGTTATCGATCAGGCGGACTTCCCCACAGAATACGGTGATACAACCCACCGGTTCTTCTGTTTCAGACCATTCCCGGATAGATTCCAGGGTCTTTCCGTCCACAATTTCATAGTACTCAACGCGCATCACAGGATCCTGATTGATCGTGCGGATCACATATTCTTTCACCTCCTCCACGCTTTTTCCGGGTAC
This sequence comes from Tannerellaceae bacterium, assembly GCA_021201865.1. GTDB lineage: Bacteria > Bacteroidota > Bacteroidia > Bacteroidales > Tannerellaceae > UBA4116. Next base: position 8,166 of record JAJQEE010000144.1, read on the forward strand.
AAAGGTAGTACTTTCTTTTAAGGTACGCGCAATCAAAGGTGCTTTTTGACGCTGTTCATTTGTTAAACGTACATTCCGGCTACTCATGGCCAGGCCATCCGCTTCTCTCAAAATAGGGCATGGAACGATTTCTACCGGCAGGTTCAACTGACGGGTCATCTCCCGGATGACAGCGATCTGCTGAAAATCTTTTTCTCCGAAATAGGCTTTATCAGGTTCGACTACTTCAAACAATTTGCTGACAATCTGTGCCACTCCGTTGAAATGGCCTGGACGGTGGGCCCCTTCCATCACCTCGGCCACTCTTCCCAACTCAAAGATCCGGGTGTCCGGTTCGGGATACATCTCTGATTCATCCGGTGCAAATACATAATCACAACCTACCGCTTCCAGCAGCTCACAATCCTTTTCCAACGTACGGGGATAAGTGGCCAGATCGTTCTTGTCATTAAACTGGGTCGGATTGACAAAAATGCTGGCGACAGACACGTCGTTATCCTTCACACTTTGCCTCATCAGGCTCAGATGACCTGCATGCAAAGCACCCATGGTCGGGACAAAACCTATTTTCTTACCACTTTCTCTTTCCACTTGAAGAGATTGCTTCAATTCTTTTATACTATGAATGATCTTCATTTAATAATGCGCTTAATTGAAGGTGCAAAGCAAACAAATAATTACGGTAAATGAAAGAAATTTATTATCTTTGTACCGTCTTTAAAAACAAATTTACAGAATGGATGCAAAAAGAATCTTGTTTATCACTCAAGAAATCACCCCTTATCTTCCCGAATCAGAAATTGCTACTATTTGCAGAAACCTACCGCAAGGTATACAGGAGCGTGGCCGCGAGATCCGGACTTTTATGCCAAAGTTCGGAACTATCAACGAACGGCGCAATCAATTGCATGAAGTGATCCGCCTGTCCGGGATGAATCTGATCATCGATGGCACCGATCACCCGCTGATCATTAAAGTTGCTTCCATTCAGTCTGCCAGAATGCAGGTGTATTTTATTGATAATGAAGATTTTTTCCAGCGCCGGTTTACCACTACGGATGCGGAAGGAAAGGATTTCGCAGATAATGATGACCGTTCTATTTTTTATGTGCGTGGTGTATTAGAAACAGTGAAGAAACTACGCTGGATCCCGGACCTGATCCATTGCCATGGCTGGATGTCCGCTTTGACAGGGCTCTACATCAAAAGAATGTATGCAGATGATCCCTGCCTGAAAGATGCAAAAATTGTTTATTCTATATATAATGACGACTTCAAGTCACCTTTCCGTGCTGATTTTCCTAAAAAACTGAAAATGGATGGAGCATCTGACAGTGATCTTGCATCTATAGAAGGAGATACCAGCTTCGTAGGTCTTTCCAAATTAGCGGTTGACTTTGCAGACGGAGTGATCCAGGGAAGTGAAACCATAAACCAGGAGGTGTTGAATTATGTTACTTCTAAAAACGATACTCCTTTTCTGCCCTACCAGTCACCGGATGTATATATGGATAAGTTCAATGAGTTCTATGATGTGGTATTGGGAGAGTAAGTAATTAATGCTGAACTTAGCAAAGAGTGAATATGAAAATCAGACTTCTCACGTTTATCATAGGGTTAGGATTGTTAACCCTGGCCAGTTGTACAAATGGTGACATCCTTGGAATAGGGATGGGACCGGATGATGACCGGGCTTCCGTTAAGACAGATACTTTCCTGATCAAGGCAAGTACGATCAAAGTTGACTCTGTCTATGCCAAAACTTCCGAAGCGGCTTTAGGAGAGATCTACGATCCCTTGTATGGTACACTGAAGGCTGATTACTTATGTGAATTTTACTGCCCGGAAGATTTTACGTTCCCTTCTACTCCGATTGATGGTAAAATTGACTCCGTTGAATTCAATATTGTTTACTCTTCCTGGACCGGTGACTCCTTAGTGTCTATGCAGGCCCGGATCTATGAGATCACAACACCGCTTGACCGTAATTACTACACGAACATCAACCCTGGAGATTACAGCGATATGCAGAAACCGTTGGGAAGCCAGGTTTATACGGCCTATGATATGAGTATTTCCGACTCAATCCGGAATATCCAAGACATGGACGATGACAATTATTATACGCCGCATGTACGGATCCGGATGCCTCTCGAATTTGGTCAGAAAATCTATGATGCTACCATTAATAACCGCGAGGTATTTAAGAATCAGCAAACATTCAACGAATTTTTCCCGGGTTTGTATGTTACAACAGATTATGGTATCGGAAATGTCCTGCATGTAGCAGGCTCACAGATGAGGATCTGGTACACGGAAAATTATGTAGATAAAGATGTAAATGGAAATGATTCGATCTATCCAAGACGAACCTCTTGTATATTTCTTACTACCAAAGAAGTGATTCAGCTAAACCGTGTGCAAAACTCACAGTTGGATCAACTATTAACTCCAAATGAGGATTATACTTATCTGAAATCTCCGGCTGGTGTATTTACCCAATTAGAGATCCCCATGGCGGAAATTTCACCTAAGATCAAAGACAGAAGGGTAAATAATTTTGCTCTTACACTCAGAGCAACTCCTGAGGAAGATTGGGATTACGCACTGGACCCACCCAGCTATGTTTTGTTAATACCGAAAGATTCGATGTCCTCTTTCTTTGAAAATAATAAGACGATTGATGAGATCACGACGTATTATACTTCGTATACAGGTGTATATAAGAAAAACAATTATGGGCAGCTAACAAATGAGCAGTATGACGATGATGAAAAACGGACTTACCAGTTTGCAAACTTAGCAAAATTATTAAATTATCAGTTGCAATATGCGCCGGACGAAAATCTGATTTTATATGTCGTACCGGTCACTATACAAAGAAATGATGATTACACGAGCAGTACAGGTTATTCCACGAAAGCCTATCATGAAATGAAAATGAGTGGAGCCACTTTACGGAAGAAACCGGAAGATCTGGAAATTGAAATTATCACCAGCAAGTTTTAAACTTGTACAGTGTGATTCCTATCATAAAAGAATAAGGCTGACGATAACCGTCAGCCTTTATTTTTTTCCTGTTATATACTTTTTTTGGATAGATGAACCCGGTGATGGTTCAACGGACGGGAAAAAGCTTCTATTTCCGCCTCCCGGCTCCCTTTTCGATTCGCCTTGACATAATCTGTCAACGTGCCTTTTTTCTTTGTTTTCATCTTTTCTAATTTAAACTCATTACTTCTTCTCTTGGATGTCGAAGGGTATCTCCGGCTCCCCTTTCACAAATATTGTACCCCATGTTTCCCGCAGACGGAGGAAATAATCCCTGTAAAAAGCCATCCGGAAAGAATGATCCCCCACGGGGATCCAGCAGTAGCCCAGGGATGAGCCAAAGGCGATTCCCTGGGTAGAAGATATCACCAGTCAACCCTGAAAGGGTTGCATACTGAATACCAAAGACATGAAACCTTTACAAGGTTATCATAGGATTCTCTTTACCCAGGGAATCGCTGCGCTCATCCCTGGGCTATTGATGCATCCCCGTTGGGGATCTAAACTTTAAATGAACGACCCTTGACCCGGCAAATTTATCTTATTTTTCCGGATAGGTTCTTTTGGGGTTCTTAGGGAACCATCCTTTCAAGACCCGTTCTTCCTGCTCAAAGACTTCTTTGATTGTCCAGAAAGAGGAAAAAGCGAATACTCCACAGATAGCAGAGAGAAATACGCTCTCTACCATCAGGGAAGTGATCGTTCCCACGATCCCCAATAGCAGGAAGATCCACCAGCATTTGGTTCCCCAATAGTACTCTGCTTTGACGACTACCGGATGAAAGACCCCGATGATCAGGAAGGTGACAATCCCGATCAACAGGCCATCCCAGTTAATTGTTTCCATCTCTTTTGGTTTATGCTTGTTCTACAAAAATAAAAAAGACACCCTGCTGTTTTTCAGGATGTCTCTTGTCTTATATAAAGTAAGTTCTTTTCTGCTTATTCTGCCGGAACTTCTTCGTCAGAAACAATAGGTTGTTGAGCGGTTCCGAAGTCCGGAGCAATAATTCCCGGATCAATCATAGGTGCTTCGTTTACCTGTTGTCTGATCTCAGACTGATTGGACATCTCTGCTCTGGGAATAAACGCTGTGATCACAATACTCAAAACGATCACGGTACCTGCCAGTCCCCAGGTTGCTTTTTCAAGGAAATCTGTGGTTTTACGTACCCCCATAATCTGGTTAGATGAAGAGAACCCTGAAGCTAACCCTCCTCCTTTTGAATTCTGGATCAAAACGATCAGGATCAGAAGTACGGCTGCGATCAGGATTAAGATAGAAATAAATACGTACATCTTAATTTTATTTTTTAGTGTTAATAATCAATTTTTCTAAAAATCTTATTTGGTCTGCAAAGTAAGCATTTTTTTCCGGATATTTCAAGCTTAAGTTTTTAATAATTTGCAGTGCCTTGTCATATCGCTTCTGTTTTACATAAATCCGGGCTAATGTTTCCGTAAAATAGGAGTCATCCAACGGCTTATGTTCTTCTTCCGGAGAAGTTTCGGGAGTGGGTTCCGGCACCGTCTCCTGCTGTCCGGGAATGAGGCCTCTTCCCGGAATTCTTTTTTCATCCTCTACTAAAAAAGAATCAATCAGGTCATGATGTTTTAGTTTGACGGCCGTATCTTCTTCCGGAGGCACGCCTTTAGAGTAGGCCCAGTAAATATAATCCGTAGACACGGAAGGCTGGATGATCCTGGAAGATTCATCCGTCGTTTCCCGGTTTTCTGACTGAGCCGAGAGGAAAGAATCGATCAGTGAGAAAGCATCCAAGGCATGGGTCGATTCTTTTTCTACAGCGGGTAAAATCATTTTATATTTATTTTCATCTATATACATACAGAGTTTACGCCGGTCAGGGATCGCAATAGCCATCTTTCTGAGCTCGGAAGCAAAGTGTATGTCATTCAACATCGCAAGATTTTTCAGATAAAGCATTTTGGCTACAGGGAACCAGGGGTACTGGTCTATGAGCTGTTTCAGCATAGGTAAGGTTTCCTTCGTCAGTCTGGAAGGATCTTTCATACATTGATGTAACAACTCCTTGTCCATATCGTTACCAGTTCGCTACCGTAGCATTATAGATCTGTTCCACCAACTCTTCTGTGATCGTTTCATTCAACTGATCCTGGATCGTGGATAACATCGTATTACTATCGAAAGTGGTATAGGCAGAAAACGATTGTTCAAAGTCCTCATCCGGTTTGGTACGGTTAAAATAACGAACCCGCACGGTGATCGTTAATTTGGTTTCCGAAGAGTACAGGTCTTCTTTTACGGCCATAGGGGTCAGGTCATAGCCGGTGATCTCTCCTTCCAGCTCCAGGTCCCCGTTTGCCTGTACCATTTCCAGCCGGGTCTGGCGGGTATAAATATCTTTGAGCGCTTCCGTAAAGTTAGATCCTAACGTAGGAGAGACCAACGGGGATTGATTCGGGAAATCACTGATCGACATCGTACTTACCAGACTGTAGTCGATCGAGGCTCCGTTAAACTTATAGGAGATCGTACAGGCTGTTAAGAGCAGACTGCATAGTGTGCAGACCCATATCCGCTTGATATAGCATTTCATCATTCGAGATTATATTCTTTAATTTTACGATATAAGGTGCGTTCTGATATTTTCAGGTCCGCGGCGGCATTTTTCCGTCGCCCGTTATGTCTTTCCAATGCTTTACGGATCATCTCCCGTTCCACATCTTCGAGAGACAAAGTTTCTTCTTCCACAGCTTCTGCTTCCAGAATAGGAGCCTCTTCAATGGTGTGGGGACGTAAATAGGTATCTTCCGCCACCGGCACCTGGACATTTCCTCCCATAATGTCATGCACTAATTTTTTCAGGTCATTGACATCTTTCTTCATATCAAAGAGTACCTGGTACAGGATCTCCCGCTCACTATTAAATGTTTTCTGGTCAGTGTCACTTTTTACCAGTACCGGGTATTTTTCCACATTCATATCCGGAAGATACTCCCGCAGGATCTCTGCTGTGATGTCCCGGTTTTCTTCGATGATAGAGATCCGTTCCGTGATGTTTTTTAACTCCCGGACATTTCCCGGCCAACGGTAAGACATGAGCAATTGCCGGGCATCTTCCTCTAAATGGATAGAGGGCATCCGGTACTTTTCCGCGCAATCACTGGCAAATTTCCGGAACAGCAGAAGAATATCATCCGGACGCTCCCGCAAAGGCGGAATCTGGATGGGCACTGTGTTCAGACGATAATAAAGATCTTCCCGGAATTTCCCGTTACGGACAGCCTGCACCAGATTCACATTCGTAGCGGCCACGATGCGGACATTCGTTTTCAGGACTTTGGAAGAACCGACTTTAATAAATTCTCCGGTCTCTAATACACGTAGCAAACGGGCCTGCGTGGGGATAGGAAGCTCTCCTACCTCATCTAAAAAGACAGTTCCCCCATCCGCTACTTCAAAATAACCCTTCCGGTCTGCTAAAGCACCGGTGAAAGAGCCTTTTTCGTGCCCAAACAATTCGGAATCGATCGTTCCTTCCGGGATCGCTCCACAGTTCACGGCTATATATTGTCCATGTTTACGGGGACTGTTCTGATGAATGATCTGGGGAAAGGTCTCTTTCCCTACTCCGCTTTCGCCGGTGATCAACACAGAGAGATCGGCAGGGGCTACCTGTAGGGCCACATCGAGGGCACGGTTCAGTGCCGGGCTATTCCCTATAATTCCAAAACGTTGTTTGATTGGTTGTACTTCTGCTTTAATCACCATACTTAATATTATACCTGTAAGTATTTCAGGTCTCCTGACAAAGTTACAAATCTTAATTTAAATATCAGCTATGAAAGCTGGTTTGCTCATGAGGTTTCTGATTTTTTTGCATTATAT
>JAJQEE010000124.1 GCA_021201865.1 Tannerellaceae bacterium
AGAGATCAAGATGACCCTTTGCCAATCACCCTTCGAAAAATCTTCCGAACATGACAGGGTGTTACCCGCGGTTATTAACATTTGGCCCCCTCCGGGGACATAGATTACCATACAATAATATATTATAATCGGTTTTGGAAGATGATACGAATCGTCTCAACGTTAAATACGATGGTTCTCAAAATTTGCTTTTGGGTTTTGAGTGGGCTTACCTTCGTCCTGACTAATTATAAAAAAATAAAGTATAATGAAACAAAAAGAAGGTATGAAAAACTTTTTTCGTGAGGGATGGAAAAAGAGTGTGGCCGGTTTGATTGCCGGTGTGTGTATGGTGTGGGGACTGGCCGGTTGCTCGGATGCGGAGCCGGTTACCCGGTTGGAAGAAACGGCGCAATTGCAGATCGGGGTCAGTGAGATCCGTACGCGGGCACTGGATAATGCGTTTGAGGTGCGGGACAGTATCGGATTGTATGCGGTTATCTGGCAGGATGAAACTACTCCGGGACGTTTGCACGGATGGGGAAACTATGCCGAGAATGTGGCTTTTGTGCTGCAGGATGAAGCGGATAACTGGCTGGCAGAGGAGCCGGTCTATTATCCGGCGGACGGTCGCAAATTAGACCTGTATGCCTATTATCCTTATCATCCGGAGTGGACTTTGAATGATACTACACAGATTTACTTCCGTGTGGTTGCGGACCAGACGAATTATGCGGACTATACGGCTTCGGATTTTGTTACGGCTAAAACAAGTGGGGTGGTACGGACTTCGCAGAAAGTACATCTGACGTTCGATCACAAACTGTCGCAGTTAGTCTTCCATTTGAAAGCCGGGGAAGGTTTTTCCGTGGCTGACCTGCGTAATGCACAGATTACGGTTAAGAACGCAGTTATAGACGTAACCTATGATCTGGCGGAAGGAAATGACGGTGTACCGGTAACGGGAGAGGAGAGAGCGGATGTCCTGCCCACCGGGGAATGGCAGCAGTTTGCCGGCAGTGATTCTTTGTTATATGGTTATAAAGCGATCATTGCTCCCCAGGAACTAAATGAAACTACTTATCTGGAAGTAAAAATCGGGAACCGTGTCTTCAGTCAACGTTTTTCAACTCCGGTAGAAATGAAAAGCGGTGAATCCCGCCTGTTTACCATTACGGTCAATAATACGGAACTGGCAGTTTCCACGACATTGAATCCGTGGAATTATCAGGGGGAAGTGGAAGGCGAAGCAGAAGAGGAACGTGGAGAGCCTGCTCCGACAGATTTTGTTGTTGAATGGGATGTAGAAGCCGGAGAAAACAAATTTATGGGTTTTTACACGATTGTGTTACCTCCCCTGGATTTTACGATTGATTGGGGCGATGGCAGTGAATTGGAACATATAAAAGGGAATATGTTTTATGAGATTACCCATTCATATGCAAAAGCCGGAACGTATGAAGTGCGTGTGAGTGGGTATTGTGAAGGATTTACGATGAAAGGTATAAAAAGTAAGGCAATGGGGAGACCTGGGAATTAATTACTGGTATCAGTCCTTTTATGGATGTTCTACTTTAGAATCTATTCCGGGCGGTATTCCTGCGCCGAAAGAGGGTAGTTTTGGTCATACTTTTTATGCATGTACCGGACTAACAGAAATCCCGGCTGATTTATTTAAGAACTGTCAGGATGTGAAATATTTTACTTATACTTTTGGTAAATGTACAGGTTTGACTCAAATTCCGGAGGAATTGTTTGCTCCCTGTAACGATGTAGAGAGTTTTGAGGGCGTTTTTTCAGATTGTGAGAATCTTCTTTTTATTCCGGAAGGTTTATTTAAAAATTCCAATGAGGTTATTTCTTATAAATCTGCTTTTAGTAATTGTAAAGGATTAACTACTTTGCCAGAAAATCTTTTTTCCAATGGAGTGAACGTGCAGACATTTGGTTCGACTTTTGCTACTTGTAATTCTCTGGAAGAAATTCCGGCTCAATTATTTAAAAACTGTCCTTCGGTGAATAGCTTTGCTGCTACATTTGCCGGATGTGAAAATCTGACATCACTTCCTGCTGATTTATTTGCTTCCTGCAGTCAGATCGAAGATTTTGATTTTACCTTTGCGGGTTGTGTCAATATACCATCCATTCCGGAGAACTTATTAAGCAATTGTTCTCAGGCAAAATCTTTTTCACAAACATTTGCTGCCTGGAAGAGTTTAAAGAATATTCCAGAGGGACTTTTTGCTTCCTGTCCGGAGGTTTTAACTTTTTCTACTGTATTTGGTGGATGTGAAAATCTAATGTTCATACCAGAAACTCTTTTCGATAATTGTCTGAAGGTCTCAGAATTTGGTGGTGCTTTTGCAGGATGTGTTTCTTTGCAAGGTAAAACCCCTACAACCAATGGAGTAGAAATCTGGGAACGTTCTCTACCTGAAAACACAGCTTTTCCGGATGAGATTTATTTTTCAGGATGTTTCAGTGGATGTACCGGTCTGGAAAACTATGCTCAGATTCCGGACGAAGCAAAGTAATTTTTTGATTAGTGAGGGTATAAAGTCTATATTAGAAATGGGATAAAAATTTGGTCGGGCCAGGTGTTTTAGTTGAGAAATAGAATAGGACTTTTTCTAAGTAAGAGCAGCCGGATGATAATTCCGGCTGCTTTATTTTTAGTTGAAGGGGATCTGCGATCCCCGCCTGTTGGGTATTAGGATCTTTAGATCCGTCAAACACTTTATACCTTTTATGGAGGAAAAAAATTAGTTATTCAACAGGGATGCTTATGTGAATCTTTTTATTATTTAAAATATGGAAGGAATATAAGAGTCGGATCCGGAGATCCTCATACCCTATGCAGCCGGATTGCAAATCCGGCTGGTCCAATCCGCCTGTTCGAGATAAATCTGGCTGTCTTATAAAGACTAATTTTTAGTTGAAGGGGATCTGCGATCCCCGCCTGTTGGATATTAGGATCTTTGGATCCGTCAAACACTTTATACCTTTTATGGAGGAAAGAAATTAGTTACTCAACAGGTTTGCTTATGTGAATCTAAAATATGCAAGGAGTATAAGATCTGGGTAGGCGGATTTACAATCCGCCTACCCAGCTTCTTCTATTTTATTGTATTATTTTAGATGTGGCCACACGACGCATGCATCTTACTGAAAGACCTGAAGATTTGTTTATGGCACTGGAAGCATGTCCATTACCGTTTGGCTTGGCTTGGATACGGAAAGCATAATCGAAGTCATTAGTAGTTCCGGTCCAATAAGTTGCATTATCAATATCCGTCAGTGTACCCGTGCTACCATTTATATAACCGGCGTGGGGCATTACTCCAAGGAGTTTGGTATAGTGACCTGAACTTTCATATACCGTTTGTTGTAAGAGTTGATACCAGTCATCATGCAGATTATCACCTGCTGGGATCGTTTTCCATCCTTCCGGACAGGGATCCATTACTCCTTTTACAGAGGTAGATATACTTCCATTTTCTGTTACATTCCAGAAATCAGATGTTACTTGACTACCCGGACTGTTGGGAGAAAACCAGTGTCCATAATAAGTAATAAATACGTCTGGACGCTGCATCGCTTGTCTAAACAAATTCTCAGTTGTCTCATTCCATGCATTAGGATATGTTGCCAGGGCTGGTAGTTTACCTTCTTCATTATATCTATCACTAAATACCGTTGATTTTATACCGGCCGCAGCAGGAAATGGGTCTTTTCGGCCCCATTGATAATATAATCCCAGACTTTTAGGATCTCCTCCTATATTGGATAGTGCACCCAGGTTCCGGTCAAGAAATTCATAATAGCGGAATCCTTCCCAACCACTTCCGTTATAAGGATCAAATCCATCGTCGACTACCCATATATGCCAGCTCCAATGTATATCTCCTTGTGCATTAGTCACAGCGATCACTGCATTTCCTGCTTTTGATCCAGATTCAACGATAAGACGTGCTTTTGGACCGAAACCTTCTGTATAGTCTATTCGGGCTGTTTTTACAGGTCCATTGTCATTAAAACCATTGGGACTATCTGCCCAGATGAGTTTTACCTGGAGGTCTTCCTGGCTGTTTCCGATCGGATAAGGATTGGATATAGTAGTGGTCGCACTGATCTTCCTGTTCGCCTGACTTACCGGGATAGATACTGCATCTCCACCTGCTTGCAATACATAACAATTGGCTTCTTCTGCAAATCTTGTTCCGGAATCCGGATCTGCTTCTCTGTATATATGGAAACTATACTCTTTCTCAATCTCTTCACCCAGGTCATCGAAAACAACAAGTACAGAAACATCGGCAGAAACATTTCCAAAATCCTCATTCTTGAATTTAAATTTTATATCTACTCCTGAATCCTCCATATTATTTCCCACGGTACTTTCTCCGCTTGTCATATTAATACTCTGATAGTCTACCATATCCATAAATGTTCTTTGACCGTCTATTCTGCCAGGATCCATTATTTTCCATGATGTATTGGAATATAATTTGAAACTATATTCTTTGTTAGCTTCCACCACATACCTATCAGCTTTTTCAAGGTATACTTCATGATGTCTTCTACGGATAAGAATATTTTGGCCGATACCATTTTCTTCACCCACTCGTAACTGGATGTCACCTACAGCTTCAGGGTACCAGTCATCACGTTCTAATAATCGTTTGGGTTTAACAGTTATTTCGGCATACCCATCTTCATAAGTAGTAATATCTGTTTCGTCATCATCCCAATCAAAATAACGGTTAAACTCAACATGTAGCTGTTCATTTGTAGGTGTCCATGTTACTTTTAGTATCCGGAGATCAATCCCTTTACTTTCATAAAGATCATGGTAGCCTGATGTAAAGGTGATTGTTTTGTCAAACTCCACATAGGAACCTGCTTGGTCCTGATCGTCAATTTCTACAGTAAGTGTATATTCTTTCTGTGTAGATTGGATAACATGAATATCCAGTGCTAAATGATTGTCTCCACAGGAAAATCTTATTTTTCCTGTTCTCTCTTCTTCTTCGTTTTCTGACACCTTGAAGGAAAACGGTGTTTTCTCTTCGTTATTATCATTTGGAATAGAAGAAGGATCCAAATTTGTTATCCAATCGCCACCCTCTAATACTTCTGCTTTCCATCCTGTAAGGTAGTTGGTTTGTACAAATAATTTATGTGTGGCTTCAGATTTGGATATTTCCAGTGTACTTTCGCTTACGGCCAGATAGTTTTGTCCGTTAAAGACTACATGCTTCATTTCACCTTCCGACCAGTCAAGCATGGCAACTGTCAAGCTATTGCTGCTGGATTTAGCCGCTTCTTCTTCATCTTCTTCGCCGGGACCGTTTACACCTGTGATAAACATTTTGTAAGTGTAATTGCGCAGGATATCTACTGGGTTGTTGGCTTTATCATAAAAGCCAACCTTGTAATAGGTTACATCTGTATTCTGTGAGTCTTCTCCTTTATAAATAGCTCCTATCACAAGGAAAAGAGGATCGGATGTTTCCACATCATCTTCCTGATTCTTAGCTTCATTGACATAGATTCCACTGACGGCGTTTTTGTCGGTATCTGTGAGCAGATACTTTATATCCACTTTATCCGAGTTTTCAATTAGAGTAGGATCTGTTGCTTTTCCGTCGGTTATATTTGTCTTATCGGGAACGGCGCGTCCTTCTTCCCGCACATTATACACTTTTACAGAGGTAATCTCAAATAGTTCTGATCCATTCGATTCAGTGTTACCAGTACCAGTATCAGTGAGAGATACACTAAGTTCAATGCGGGCAATGCTTCTTAGCAGATCCATAGTTCCAAATGACTCGTTGGTAGTATTGCTGTTAATTACTGTTGCATTGGCTTCTCCCCACATAGGAAGAGGACGGGATCTGTTTTCCTGGCTTACCCAGTTCTCATCTTGTATAAACTGGATCTGTTTTAATACCTCCTCTTTAGAGGTAGATGTGGTTATCTCATCATTATCTGTAAAGAGTTGGTTTATTTCTTCTTTTAAGTTTGTAATAAAAACGACACGGTATTCTTCGTCATTTTCGCTTATATTAAGTTTGACTTTGATAGATACGTTATCATAGTCGAGGGAAGACAAGTCATTGGTATGGGTAGTCCGGTAAGCAAATGTTTCATTTGTACCGTCTACTTTAAAAACCAGTACATCTACGTGCTCAAGCCACTTTTCAGCTTCCGTAGCTTTCGCTCGGGTTTGTACCGTAATGGCCGGTACGTTTGTGGCAATGGAAACCTCCACGGTGTTACCGTCTACAACAGTAGGAGAGTCTATTCTCTTCTCAAATTCCTGGCATGACGTCAGCCATCCCACCAATAGAATACATATCGTTAAATAGGTTTGCTTGATCATATGTTTTTTTGTTTTATTTCTTATCAATCAGTTTTACCTAAATCATCTATCTCATGTTCAGATTCTTCCCAGTTTGTAATTTTTACTATGATATCCTTCTCATCCGCCTCTTCGGGATGGGTGGTTCCCGGGCCGTTGACGGCGGAGATTTCTATTGCATAGAAATGGTTCCGGAGGATCTGTCCGGTGGGTTCTCCCGAAGCATTTTTGAAGTCAATCCGGTAGTAGGTGGTCCTTGTACTGGTTTCATACCCATCCCCTTTATATACTCCGCCTATGATCAGACAGGTGGCTTCGGAAATGATATCTGTTTTTGTTTCGGATTCGGGCAGATAGACCGGTCCTAAGGATTGTACGGTTGAATTTCCTGCGTTTACGGATGGAGTGGTAATCGTAGAACCGGCCGTCTGGGGGACGGACGGGGTGATTACTTTCCATTCAGTTTCATCTTCATCTTCATTTTCATAAAAGGCTGTGGGGTCAGGAATGACTTGGATCCGGTCGTTGGTCCGGTAGGCCTGTCAGCTTTTCAGACGGAAGGTTTCGCCCTCAAAGAGGGACTCCACCAAACTGACCTTTACGGCTGCCATGGATCGTAGCATGCTGATCTCTTCGATGGAGGTACTGGCCTCCGTGATGCCATTTTCATAGACTACTTCGCCATACATAGGTAGTTCTTCGAGGGTTCCATTCTCAAAGCTGACTAACAGCGCTTCCCGGATTTCCTCTTCTGTGGTGGTTCCTGATCCCGTGGTCAGGGCCGTGAGAAGGGAAGACAGATCTTCCATATTGGCTATCAGGGATAGTTTGACGGGCTGGTCCGTTGGGTATAACCGGATTTCATACCGGTTATTCTCTTCATTCTGAACCGGAGTGGCCAGGTATTGGTATTGATAAGTATCATTTTCTTTCTTTTCCAGTACGATCACCCCTACGGTCCGGATAGCAGATGGGTCTGTCCCGGCGCGGGTTACAAAGTTTCCGGTGTTCAGCCTCAGGGAAAGGGTCACCATTTTTTCCGGAAACAGATCCGGGTCCTCTGTGTCGGAGCAGGCCACCAGTCCGCTGAGCAGGCAGAGCAGGCAGATAAGGCAGCCGGTCCACCTGTATAAATAGCGATATGTATGCTTAGTATTCATCATTTCTTTTCACTTATCCTAATTCTTCTCCCTGATTGATCCGGTCCCATTCATCTAAGGTGATATTGCCGTCCGCATCCACTTCCATAATGAAGGTTACTTCATAGTCGTCGTGGCGGTCCAGGTATTCGTTATCGTCATCGTTTTTAGTGAGGACGTGGTTCCGGGAAGCTGCGACCGGCTCTTCCACCGCTTTCAGAAGATAAGGGATTAACGCCCTTTCCAGCACTGTTTCCCGTCCGGTCATCGCATTTCTGTAGCGTAGGAACAAGGCGGTTTCTTCATCGTAGGAGAATAGCCGGAGTGGGTAGAAGGTGACTGAAATATCATCTTCTTCTCCTTCATTCTCTTCCCGGTGGTATTCCGGGATGTAAACGATAGCCTCTTCCGATCTGATCGAGTTATCAAAATTGTATTTCCAGTTGTTGGAGGTCATCCGGAATACTAACAGGGATTCGGCTGTTTTTTTATCTTCTTCGGATAACCCTTTGATAATCACTTTGACCCGGTTGGAATTCTTTATCAGGGATATGGGAACGGTGTATTCACTCCCTTCTATTACTTCAAAGGTATTAGATGTGTGGAACAGGGATCCCGGATTGGTCTGTGTCATCACCTGGCCGGTAATGCACGTCATCTCTAATTGCATGGAAGCGGTAGTTTCCGGAGCATGGATCCGGTAATGTTGCGTATGGCAATTTCCCCAGGCTACGGCCGTGTGCCTTCCTGCGGGCAGCATTACGCTCACCGTATGGTTTTCTTCCATATCTTCCCGGTAGAATTCAAAAGAATCTTCCAACAGGCCGGTTTCCGTGTCATAGATAAACAAGCTGATATGGTCTACCTGTTCCGCAAATTTATCTCTCTCATCTGCGTTGTAGTCATAGACGAATTGGAACCGGATACGGGTATCTTCCTCACAGTTCCTGACTCCATCCCGGATACATCCGGTGAAGAGGAGGGTGAGGAGTATAATCCAGCCGGTTACTATATTGAATCGTTTATCCATTTGTGTTTGCTGTTGTTCCATTACAGGTTTCCTCCCTGATCAATTGTTTCCCACTGGCCGATCCGGATGGCTACTTCAATTTGTGGCCCATCCACTCCCGGTTTTGGGCCGGGTCCGGGATCCGGATCTTCCGGATCGGGATCTTCGGGGACTTCCGGCCCCGGTCCGGGATTCACGGATCCTTCTCCTTCTTCTCCCGCATGGTTGACGCGGGTGATATCTATGTTATAGAAACTGTTCCGTCTGACTGTGTAAGGGGTGGTGCTGTTGTCATTCCTCAGATAGATCCCGTAATAGGTTTCTCCTGCGGGGTAGGGCACAACTACCTGGCCTTCTTCTAAGTATTTGGAAGGATCTTCTCCGTAATAGATACTTTCGTAAGAGACCCTTTGTCCGTTCTGTACGTTCGCCACCCGCCAGAAATCATCTCCTTTCCGGTAACCGGTGTAGAGGTCCACTCCATTTGCCTGATAGAGGAGGTGGGGGGGGTGAATGTACCTTTTACAATCGCCATGGTTGACGTTTGCGGATCTGCCGTACTACCGGCATTTTCCATGCAGTAGAGTTGTGTCAGTGCTCCTTTCCGGCTGACCGGGATATAATTACCTGCCAGGGGTCCCGGTGAATCCACATAGCCACCTGGTGCAGGGGTTTGTACGATATCCTGGGAAACCGAAGGAACCACATACATGGTGTGTGGGTTATTGACGATCTTATAGTAAATATCCGTAAATTCTCCGTAAGGCTGCTGTTCCGGATTATAGGGGACGGACAGATCGGACGCTACAGATACTTTTGCCATAGCCCGGACCACAGGCATGGTAATGGTGGTGACCTCTCCTTCATCGGAAGGGTCGAGTATGACCCGTTCGGCTCCGTTCCGGGAAGTCATCATAAAGCCTCTGTCCCTGCCGGATGGGGTAGCAGAGGTTCCGGTGATCAATCCTAACCCGCCTTCTGCTTCTACGTTCAGGATCCAGTTGGTGAAATCCTGCAGCGTGGTACCTGTCCGGCTGATGAACTGATCCCGTTCTTCCAGTAACGGTTCGGGCGCATTGACTAATGCAAACATATATTTCACGCCGGTGGTCAGGATCACTACGATCTCTTCTCCATTTTCATCCCTGAATGTGAGGGACTGGTTGTAATCGATACCCGTGGAGGAGGTCTCCGGGCTGTAAGGATCCGCTGTCAGGGTAGCTTCCAGTTCCTGGTTCGCGTTGAAAATAAAGATGGCATAGTTGAAAATCCTTTTTTCTTCCGGTAGCGGCTGTGTGCTGTGATGGTCCTGTGCACCTTTGGTGGAAAATTCTTCTGCCTTTAATATGAATTTTACACCTGTTTCTTCCGGCTCCCTGATCACAGGAGGATCTATGACAACATCTTTTACGCATGCTGTCAGGCAGATCATTGAAAGGAAGATATATATGTATCGCTGTAAATTCATATTCTTTTTTAAAGTCTCTGTTTTCTCTGCTTAATTAAACTTATTATTACTATCACCTCCTTCGAGTGTTTCATTCTGGTCTTCATCTTCCCACTCTTTTATGTCCGGGTTCAGTCCGGAAGAGGGGTCTTCTTCCGGATCTTCCCCAATCTGGGTGATCTTATTATCTTCAGACCAACTGATTGCGATCGGGGTGAGTCGTCCTCTGGTTCCCTCATCGTCCGGATCCACATCCGGATCCACTACATCTCCCGGACCCGGATAGCCGGCTCCATGGACATGCGTAATCGCTACTTTAAAATAGCTGTTCCGCTTCACCTGATGAAGATCGTCTTTGCTGGGCCAGAAACCATAATAAGTGATTCCGTGGATATAAGGGACGATTTTATAAGGTCCGGTCGTTGGGTTGGTTGCCATTAATTCCGCCAGGACCTCATGGGGTTCTTCATTATAATATCCCTGTTTATAGGCATATAATACCCCAGCAGTATTAAATTGTCCGATTCGGTAGAAAGTTCCGTCTTGAGTGGGAGTACCTGGTGTCCCATTTCCTTTCAGTCATTCCGCGGGTGTGAACCTGGCTTCGATCAGCAGCATGGTGGAGGTCGATTTCAAGGGAGACTTATTATGATTTTCAATACAGTAGCCATACGCCAATTCTTCCCCTCTGTTTAACGTTGCGTTTGTCGTGGCAGGCAGCCAGGGGGATTCCGCAGTGCTTTCCATAATCCTGTCCTCCTCATCTTTGATCTAGGGGGTAAAGTAGCCTGCCGGATAAGAGGTGTTGTTATAATGAGGAGTCAATAATTTATTGTTTTCCACTACCGGCATTAAATACATCTGGGCCGGGTTATTCATTATTCTATACCGGATGTTGGAAAGGCTGCCGTGTAACTCTCCTGTCTGGACTTCGTCGGCCACGTAGGCAAATGATAGTTTTCCTACTGCGCGTCCTATTTCGAATGTTATTTCGTTGCTTAGTGATGTATTTTCTTTTATCTGATCATCACTATAAATGGTTTTCATTTCCGGGGGATCTGCATTGGTCATAATAAATCCGGCATCCTTCCGGGTCATATAATCCAATGAAATGCTGGTGATTGTCCTTTCAAATTCGTCTTTAGTCAGGATTTTTTCCTGTCCATCCATAAAGGATGTTAACCGTTCCAGCAAATCTGCCGGTATATTCAGTATGGCATAAAAATAGTGAGGACCGGGTTCTAACTCCAATCGATCTTCCTGATCTTCCTGTGTTTCCGTGTTTTTATCTGTGTTACCAAGCGTAATCGAATAATCGTCCTTCTGTTCAAACTTACCCTCTCCGTAATAATAATATTCTTCCAGTACGACGCTTTTAAATATAACCAGAAAGACATTGGATACTTTTTTTTCTTCTTCTAATGTGGTTGCAGGGAAAAAACGGTCGTAGTCCCAATCAGTCGCTTTGGTTTTGAGCCTGTCATTCATGGACAACTGTACGGAGACAGGCACTTTCTCCTGTGCTTCCTGTCTGTTGCCAGGTGCTGGTAGCTCACTGGTACATGCTGTGACCAGTAGGATTCCGGTGAATAATATGATTAATAGTTTTGTTCCCATCTGATACATTTAGCTATCTCCGGTAAATCATTTTCTGATCCGGCACTTCTTGTTTCTAATGAATTATCACCAACGCTATTCCCCAGCGGTTTAGCCGGGTCCATGACACTTGGGAGATCCGGGGCACCGGCACTTAATACTTCCGTAATGGCTATTTTATAGTAATGATTCCTTTTCACCATATATTTCCCATCGGTTTCCAACCAGATGGGATAATAAGTTATTCCTCCGGGATATCTCACAGCTTCCTGGGTTCCGAATACAAGAGGTTCGTCATTGTAATATCCGGAAGAATAGGCGCCGGTGGCTGTATTCCGGATTCGCCAGAATGTTCCGTCAAGGGCTTCCGTTCCGGGGGTTTTATCCGGATTCAACCATTCATCCGGTATATATTGAGCTCTTACAAGTACCATCGTAGAATTACCTTGTAAGGGTGTTTTGTTTCCGTTTTCCATGCAATAAGCATAGTTTTTCTGATCCTCAGGAGTCAGCGTAGCTGCCCGCCAGCTAAAGTTCGTAGAATCTGGAAATGTCTTTTCTATGTGTGAGTTTGGATTGAAATAAGCTGTAAAGTAAGCGTCAAAGTCATCATTTTCAATGGTTTTTTCATAATGAGGGGTGTGTACCTGTCCTTTAAAGATATTGGAAAACAGATACGTTTCTTTAGGGTCATTTATGATACGGTAATTTACGTCGGTTAAACGACCCTTTGATTGTTCCGGGAGTGGGATATAAGCAACTGCTACTTTGGCAAATGCCTTTCCGATTTTTGTATCTACTCCATTTACTTCCGGATAGGAACCACTTCCGATGATAAGGTCATAGGGGGCCATGTAATAAGGCGCAGGAGAGGTCATCGGGGTCATCAGGCAGCGTCGTTTCAGATCTCCTGAATTTGAATATAATTCCACACCGGCAATATCTTCAATAGTATGGTCTTTCAGGATGATCTTTTCGAATTCATCCTTGGTTAATTCGCCTACTCTATTCTTACAGTATTCCTCCAGGTAGTCTATATAGTAAGGAGGCAGATTGGCTAATACATAAAAATAATGGGCTCCGGTAGTAATAGGTAATGATCCTACTCCTAAGATAAGAGCAGAATAGTGAAGAATGGTGTTGTCCGCATATATATCGGATGCTATTCCGGTACTATTTGTCAGATTGGTAATTTCCGGAGTATTAAAAATTTCCAGTAGAAAATCACTGTCAAAATAGGCTATGGAAACACTATGCCGCCACCTTTCCTGTTTACTGTCATCGTGATAGATATCAGCATTCGGGAAATAATCATCATAATCCCACGTATTGGCACGTGTGGTAATTTCAGGATTTTCGAGGTATACCTGTAATTGTCCTGTTGTATAGATAATATCATTATCCTCCACTTCTTCCGGATATATACTCACCTCGTCTGTGCAGGAGAAAATCATGAGTATGGAAATAAGTATGAATAATAATTTTTTCATCTTTATCTTTTATCAACTATCTATTATCTATTGAGATGGTATTAATATCAGTTGGAAGACGGTCTTTCTTCCAACTGATATCAGGTTTTTATTCCATGAGATTATAATTTACCAGGCTGGTCAATCACCTCCCATTCAGCAATTTTAATATTTACTTTCAGATAAGTTTCAGGATCGATTGGATCATCCGGATCCGGAATCAGATCACCTTCGTTTGGTTCTCCGGCACCTTCTACCGATTCAATATCTATCTGATAGTAGCTGTTACGATAAACACTGTATTCTTCAGCCGGTCTGTTGGTGTTTTTCAGGTAGATAATGTAGTAACATTCACCTTCTTCATATTTTATAGCTTCATATGTATCACCGGGTTCTAGATCTGAAACGGCACTTAAATCCGGTTCTTCATAATAATATTTTGGATTATATTCTCCTGTGGTCACATTTTTTACTCTCCAGAATGTTCCATCCGAATTTGGATTATTACCATCTGTTTCAGTCACGGTTTCATCTTCATTATATAAAATATCCGGGTAGTATTTACCATGGATCGTTACGGCTGTACTATTTCCTTTTCTGGGTGTCAGATTGGAGTTTTCGATACAATACGTAAAGGTACGGTCTCCGTCTACACTTGCAGTTAAATAGCCTGCAGTAGAATGGAAGTAGTTATCTGTTACGTATTGTTCTGTAAGAGTTTGTCTGTAAAAATAATTAGGAGTAATCAATACGCCACCCTGGGAATTAGGCATTACATACATCGCTTTAGGGTTATTGATTACTTTATAAGACCATACATCCAATACTCCATTTGGCTGGGAAGTATCTACCTGGTCACTAAGATCTGAGGCTAAAGAAACTTTTGCCATCCCTCTTCCTACTTCTAATGTAATTACCTCAGGCGTATCTCCTTCTTCCATTTCTGCCAGTGTTTTACGCTCAAGACTTCCGGATGTCATCAGGAATCCTCTGTTTCCGGTGGTTTCCGGATCGTTATCGAATTCAGGTGTACTGGGATCGCCTTCAAAATAGTATGAACCCACAATCTCTGTTAAATCATCAAAAGTGATTGTCTGATCCTGAGCAACAGCCTGAGTAAGGCCGTTGTTTGCCAGATAAGATTCCTGTTCATCCAGTAAACTTTGAGGAGCATTTAAGACCGCGAAGAAGTACTTTGTACCTGCACTCAATGTAACTACCTGCTGATTATCCATATACAGGGGATTGTAAGCCTCATTAGGATCGAAATCTAACAGGTCGTCCATGTTGTAATCATCTTTAGCCGGAATATCACTGGCAGATGGAGGAGAATAGATCGATCTACTTAAAGAGGCTTCCAGAATACCATTGGAATTAAAAATAAACACTGCATAATTGTAAATTTTTAATTCGTCAGCTGTTGGTGTTTTTCCATAATGGTCATTTGCCCCTTTCGTGCCTATACCTTCCGTAGTCAGGTTAAACTTGACATAGCTGACTCCTGTTTCTGTCGGAACAGGATCTTGGGTGTTGTCAATAATTATCTCTTTGGTACATCCCGTTACCAAAAAGACGGCTGCTAATGCAGTTGCGAATAATTTCTTCATTTTCATCGCTTTTTTGAATTAATAGAATTATTAAATTTAATGGATTTAGATTCTCACAGATGTTTCGTTCAGATTAATCGGTTTTGCATGTTAAGGGGTTATTATATTTAATAGTAAAAATGCACACGTATATATACTCTCTCTTTCTTGAAGAGGATGGATAGGTAAATTCTGTTCTTTTCTCATAATTGCTCCATTTTTACAAAAATATTTTTTAATACATTCTCAGTATTACAAAATCAATTTACACAAATGTCCTTACAGAAAACAGATAGATTAAATTCATCTTCGCGTTAGCATCGATGCAAATATAGAAGATTGTCACAAATAATGGTACATTTCTTTCATTTGTAAAAAAAGGGATGGCTCATTTATATAAATTCGTTTTTTCGTTCTGAGAAGGTATCTTTAGTTTTGTAT